>CAUZBD010000049.1:0-9554 GCA_963577795.1 Planctomycetota bacterium
GATACCCACATTCTTCAGCGTAAAATAATGTTCGCCGATCGATCCACTACATGCCAACGGATCAAAGGCATCTCGTCGCGATTCGCAGCCACCGGACAATACGGCGAGATGCACCAGCGAAGCTTCCGGAACATATTTTGCTAGGCATTCGTAGCGCGTGCAAAACCGGAAGAGAAAATCGCTGTCTTCTCGGTAGGCCACGCGGTAAAACCGCTGATCAAATCCGCCCAGCTCAATGGCAAGATCACGATACACGCTGAAATTGCCGCCCCCCATATTCTTGATCCAGGCCGTTCGGTCGTGACTGAGTGGAAATCCTAGCTCAAAGTCATCAATATCACCTGTATGTACCGGTTTATCTGCCGCTACAATTTGTCCGGCGACAATTTTTGTTTTTTCATCCGCAAAGCTTTCTTCGTGCGAGCGGATAAAATTTTGTGCGAGAATCACATCGTCGTCCAAAAAGATGACGATGTCGGATGTCGCCTCAAGCAATGCCCGATTACGTGCAGCAGATAGATTTGCTTCCTCTTGTTTGAGCCAACGAATCGACCCGTCTGCGTGCCACCGCGAAAGCTGACGAGCGACCTTTGCCTCGTGCTCTGGTGTCTGATCGATGACGAGTATTTCATCCGCCGGTCGACCCTGGGCCAGGACATGCTGTACCGTGTTGATGAGTACCTGTTCGCGATTGTAGGTCGGAATGGCAACGGTAATGGTATGTGCTTGCAACTTTTCACCCTACTCGAATCGGCATTATCGCCCCGTTAACCGCCCACGGGCCAAGACATTAGCGAGCCTGCGCAAGAGGATCAAGACGAAGTAGATGCAACCAGCCTCCTCCAAGCCGTGAACACATTTTCAAGCTGGCAATGCTTGCGCAACTTCCTCTTCTTGGTGGGAGAGTTTGGGTTTCACAACACCTCCACTTACATAATCCAAGAGTGCCTGAGCTGCCTTTTGCGGCTCAAAATCGTCACTGAGAGCCGGAAAATTTCTGCCGTCGAACGGAGGCTCGGAGCGCCAAGCCCTTAAAAGCGAGTCCGCAAGAGCCCTCACATCCTCGATGGGCACAAGTTCGCCATGGACACCGTCATCAACGACCTCGTCAATGCTAGCACCCGCGGAACCGATCACCGGCACGCCGCAAGCGAGGCTTTCCAGGATATTATTAGGCAGGTTATCACATCTTGAGGGTGCGACCACGGCAATGGCCTTTTCGAGTACAGCGTAAAGTTCTGGCTTCTCCAGAGGCCCCAACCAGATGAAGCGATCGCTTTCTGCAGAAAGCGTTGGATAACTTATCGCGAAATCTTTACCCACCGGCAGTTTTCCTGCCCAAACCATGGTCAAATCAGGCTCTTCCTGCCAGGCAAGAGTCAATGCAGCAGCAACCACGTCCGAACCCTTGGCTCTGCCAATATTCCCAAAGTGAAAAAGATAGCGCTCGGGCAAATGGCACGCGACGGGTTCAGTCGTGATTGTTTCAAAGAAGAACGGTGGACGCACGACGCCAACGGGCACTCTATGATGAGATTGCTGGTAGTCCGCCAGAAAACGACTGGGCGCATAGACATGATCCACCGATCGGAGCCAGCGCCGTTCGCGTCGGCCGTTCCAACGACTATCTAGACCTGGACGGATACCCAGAACTCGGCCAATAACGTTCTCCGTTAAACTGCAACGGACGATGTGCTTTCGATGGGGACGAGTCATTATGCACATCCCTGCTAATCGGTAATCCGAACTTTGCACCAGATCAAATGACGATTCTCGATGTCGCTGCTCCAAAGCCGCTGCCAATGCAGACGCTTCACGATATACGGAAAAAGCGCTATTCAATCGAAGGCGAGACCACAGCCTGCCTGGAAGTAAGCACAACTTTTCCCACCATCGTGCTGGAGGGGCCTGGACACGCTGCACACGCACTCCGTGGAATTCAATAATCTCGGATACTTCCTGTGAGATTGTAAATACCTCAACATTGTGGCCCATCAAAGCCAACGTGCGACTCATCCGGCCTAAATACGTCGAGAGCCCGCCCCCAGTTGTCCACTCAGTCGGAAACTCAGGCGTTACAAAGGCAATGCGTAGCGATGCAGGTATCATACCGTTCTTCATCTTGATGATTTTCGCGGCCAAAAGATTTCGACGAGACACGCGAATACTTCCGGATTCGCTTTTTGGGACAGAAACAAATTGCAAACGAAAATATCATTTTTATCAGGCATTTCCGAATTGCCGTTCCACAGGTTTACGATTAGATTTTTTGTTTAGATTTAGAGATCTGTCACTTTATCCGGGAGAACCAAGCGATTGGTGCTGTATCTGTGAGTTGGCCATCCATGCATACAGAGGATTGTTTCCGTTTAAAAAATAATGAGCTATTTTGCTGTTGCCACGGATTACGCGAAAATGCTTAAAATGTATTCCAATACTGAGATACCCCCTAGCTTTTTACCTCAAAGCAATGCAAACGTGCAATTCTGTGAAATGAGTCCGCACGGAGTCAATAGAAAACAAATTTCGGTGAATCGACAGTCTAGAAAGATCGCAGATATAGTGGCAAATCTGATTATTTCATGGATCGACCAAGAAGCACGGGCAGGATGGCGACATCCTGATTATCTGTCGACCGAGACCCAATCCCGGATGCTGCGACAATGAAAATTCTGTTTGCCCATCTGGTTTATCGACCGGGTCTTGAAAAGTGGTATGCGAGTATCGCGAATGCGGCGCCATCCGGTGTCGAAGTGGAACCATTCTGCGTGACGTTATCTCCACCGAGCAAAAGCTTGTCATGGCCAAAGCTCAATAGAATGTGGCACTGTCGCAGCCCAAAACTAATGCGCATGTACCGTCGGCTTCGCAACGCAGCACAAGACTGTGATGTTTTGTTGGCATACAACGGTGCGAATATTCATCCCGATTTTCTTGGGTGCCTCAATACCTACAACGTTTTCTGCTGCTTTGATGATCCTGAAAGCAGTGCAAAACTGAGTGAACCCGTGGCAAAGCATTTCGATGCGGTTTTTTACGGGAACATCGCTTCTCAATTTCAATATAAACACTGGGGATGTGAAAAACTGGCATGGCTCCCTATCTTCAATGCTCCCATGGACGTTCCAGACCAAGCCGAGCGGGAGGCACTTTTTGCTGTTGATCGCACTGTCGAAACAGCGATGATTTGTGAACACCGTAGTGGCTTTCGCCACCAGCGGTTGGAAAAACTTGCCAGTGCCTTTCCAAACGCAACTTTCTACGGAGATGGCTGGCCACAGGGACGCATCAGCCAAAACAAACTTTTCGAATTATATCGAAATTTGAAGATTGGCTGGAATATCCACAACTCGACCGGTCCTATCAACCGGAGGCTCTTCCAACTTCCGGCATTTGGGGTGATGCAAATCTGCGACAACAAATGCGGGCTGGGACAAATTTATCGTCTCGGAGAAGAAGCGATCGGGTTTGATACAATCCGTGAGGCGATTGAACTCACTCACTATTATTTGGAGCATAACGAGGAACGTTTACGAATTGCCAAGAAGGGCTATGAGCGATTCTGGAAGGACTATCACGCAAAAGTTATCTGGCAACGCATTGTCAATCAGCTAAAAGCCTGGGGTGCAAACCGCAAGGAACAGAGACCAAAAAATCTACCACTGCTTCCTGGCTCTGACCCCAAATCGATCATTCTCCCCGTACTACAAAAAGTAAAACGGAACTTGGTCAAGCATCAGACTCGATTTACAAAAACTAAAAGTGCAAAAAATTTGCTTGGGACAACTCGAAGTGAATCTTTTTATTTATCCACGCCAGCCAAAGCTTATCATGAAAACCTGGAGTTGCGTGGAGAGAACGCTGCAGAACAAAGACTCTTAGAACACGGATTTTTGGATTGGCCAAATATACTCGCCCTCAATTGGGCAATCACAGCGCTTATTGGCCCGGCAAACAAAATCGTTGAACTTGGTTCTGGAACGGGCCCGTTTGCTGAGTTCGCTGCCGTTGATCCAAGTCGGGAAATCCATTGTTACGAGCACGATCGCTTCGCGCGTGACCAAGCCATCGCCCTTCGTTCACGTGAAAACGTGCATTTCTATGATGCACTTGCGCCTGAGGAGGGTAAATTTGACCTGTTGGTTTGTGTAGAGGTCCTCGAGCATATTCAAGATCTCGCACCATTTTTTAATTTATGCCGTCGACTGGCACCGACAGCGATCATGACTACCCCTAATCGTCACGCTATTCGTCCCGCCGGTGACCTGGGGCCACCAGCATATCCCTATCATGTTCGAGAGTTTGATGCGGGCGAGGTCTACATGATGTTAAGATCACAATATCGAAATGTTTCTTTATATTGCTTGCCTAATGTTTATGTTCCCTGGATCGTTCCGATGACCATCAGAGACAAGGGAACTCCAATCATCGCTTATTGCCAAGATCCCTATGAGGCGGAATGACGTCCAGCTATGATGTCTGACTCTGGGGCCTTGGGATATCCCATCGAGGATAGATCGGTGTGCAGTAGTTCCTCAAGTTGCTTATTTGATTCACCGAATCGGCTCATTAATTTCGAATAGCCTGAATATTCATCGATGCGAATTTTTCTTGAAGCGAACAATTTGTTTTCGACCAATTCTGTTATCCTACTTCGCGCGTTGTAAAAATAGAATCGAAACCTGCGAAAAGGATATCTCTCCTCCCTCTTACGCATAACGAACACCAACGTATCGAGCATCAATCCGAAAAGAAAGTTGATCGGTCGCCAGAAAGACAAAATAAATTGACTCTTCGTGGTTGTGTTCATGCGCTGTTGCTTATCGATTCCTTGATGGGGAACCTGCATAAAAGAACAGATGCGAGCACAGAAATCGCTGGTCGATCTCGATAGCAACTCCATCGGAAGAACCAAGATGCGGTCGGGGCCGAAAAGACCGTGATAGTATTCAACCAAGCGGTGATATTCCAAATGATTGAATAGTCCTTTTGCACCCTCTTCCGTAATAAATTGATCAAAACTTCGAGATTCGTGGCCCACTCGCAGTACTCTAAATGCATAAATGGAAGTGAGGTAATCAATCTGATTACGAATTACAATTAGAATACGAGCCTGGGGAAAAGCTTTATGTAAATTTCTGGCTGTCGTATATGGGCATATTTCCCCATGTCCGTGAGGATGGCCTGAAAGTTCTTCGTGGCTCAAAATCGTCGTCGTGCGTTCAACTGTATTATATTTCTTTATTAGCTCGCTCTTCACCCATTTGCGGATTATTCCAGCGTCGAAACCAGAGGTGGACTCAGCGTAATCTAGAATGTCTCTGTTGTTGTTTTTTCCAGCAAAAAAAAGATAGTTTGCAGACAATTGAGGAAAAACGTTTTTCTGCAGAAAAGTACTCGCTGACTTATGAAAACCGATATGGACGATAATGTTTTCCAACCCCAAATGCTTCATGCCGTCCGCTTGGCTCGACCTAACGCATTGTTCTGTTAAGGCGTTTGTCATCGATTTAGTTTTCTTTCCTCTTGGTTTATCGATGCATGCAAGCACTCGCATCAAATACCGTCAAGCCTAGTTCGACGAAATCTTGCAACAGGTTAGCCATTACCAACTCGAAGGTACAGCACGCAAGAAGATCGCTTTCGCTAAAAGAAGAAGAGGCGGTTTGCTTCCAATGCAGACAGAACCACTTCACGTTAATGCGAATTTATATTGCTTGCCAGATCCAATATTCGTAGTTCATCTCTGAATACGCATCAGTCAAATGCGGGCGGCGAATTCAGGAGTGTAACTGGCCACTTCACGTCGAGCAAGGCAATCCTGTCTTGATAGCATTGATATCGTCGGTGCGCGCAAAAAAATAACGCTACACATTTACTATCAAATCAAGTGATCATCCGCAGATAATTCACGTTTTGCGATCTTGCCTTTCACCGCTTCTTTCAGAAGTTGTCGCGATTTAGAATGCTTTAGTCAGCGTGATGCATACTCTTATTGAGTTATCAAATTTTTGTCCCATGTATCTGCTGGCCTGTTGATTCTGCCAGACTGCTCGCGATCAACACGTCAGGGAACCTGATAGAGGCCGACCCACGAATCTTGGAGGTGCAGAATTCGACCCTTTATCAGACCTGTCCGATAAAGCCGTTCTACTCCTCGACAAACCTCCGCGATCCAGCCGTAAATCCTGGCCAACTCTGGCGCAAAGTCATGCCATAAAATGATACTGCCTGATCGGCACTGAGAAAGCACCTTGCGCGTATCATGATAGACGAAGTCTGCATCGTGGCAACCATCAATAAATGTCACATCGATCGGTCCAAAATCCGGTTCCCATGTTGCTGTGTTTGCCAACTTTTGGATTACGTTGGTGAGTTGTTGTTCGCGATAGTATTGTCCAATTTCTTCGAGTGATGGGGCAAAAGTATTCAACTGGCCACTGTCCTGCATTTGGTCGGGAGGTATGTTTACCGTGTAAACGTCCGCCTGGGGCGCATTGCGTGCCATTAAAGCTGTCGTATGCCCATGCGCAGTGCCAATTTCAAGCACAATCCGAGGATCGTGATTGCAGCAGGACGCGCCAATCACTTCGGCATCTCGAATCCGTCGATCATTGAGGTCCTCCAGATAATCAAAACTGCTCAAGTAAGCATCACCCAGTATTGGATGCTTTTTCCAATTCATCGCTTTCTTGAGCATTTCAATGTTACGGACCTCTAAAACGTTTGATCTGAGGAAGGGAAACCCTCCGACACGTGTTTGAGCAGCTATCAAAGACTTTAATCGCTGGAACCGCATTACAATGACACCGACTCAGGACAATTTGAGGGATGGACTGCCAACACATTTGCACTGTGAGAGTAGTTAGCACAGGTGAATAAGAAGTCCATTTCTGTCTGAAAAGGAGACCGAGTAGATTCGTTGCAAATGACGTAGTCAAGATCTTCTAGTTGCTTACGGAGCAATTCAACATTGCTTCCCGCGACATGCAAACAGTGCTGAGCCATCTCGATGACGATGACCGGACGAAACTTCCGAATTATTTCTGTTGCACCTCGTAAAAAATCCGGTTCGTGTCCATCAATATCGATTTTGATCAGATCGAGACGATTTAGTTTCTGGACTCTAACAATTTGGCCCAGTGTTTTGAGTTGGATCAAAATTTTCGCCTGAGGAGGCACCACCGAAGATGTCCAGTGCAATGTAGCTGATGCCTCACCAACGCTTATCTCTTGTTCATTTTCTTGATCTGAAAGTCCATAAGGGAAAACAGTGACATTCTCACCCAACGAGTTGAGTTTGAGGTGTTCATAAATTCGCTGACGATATTCATGGACAGGTTCAAAAGCCCACACTTGTCCACTGATTCCAACCGCCTTCGCAAACTGCAAAGTGAAGTAGCCGATATTGGCACCTACATCAACCACCGTCATGCCCGGTTCGACAAGATCGCGAAGTATATTTGTCGTCTCTGACTCGAACGCACCACTCAAAATAAGATCTCGTTTGATACAAGAAGAAGTGGACAGTCTCCAATGTAGACCGACGCGATTAACGCTTACATTACGTCCCTCATTTCGCCAACGCCAATACATATAGCGTGCCCGGCGCGCCACTTTTTCAAAAATCATGATGCCTCCTCATCGTTCTGCGCGTTAATTTGCGACTGCCGTATAAAGCACAATCACATCGAGATAGAACCTGCGGCATTAAACCCAGATAAACAACATCAGGTTGATCGTGGCTTGACTCCGGGCACTTCATCCTTGAATACGCCATGGTCGAATGTGAGCGGGGGACTTGAAAGTGTAACGGGACCTCTTGATTTCGAGCAAGGCAATCCTGTTTCGATAGCGCTGATAGCATTGCTACGACGTGAGCCAAACTCGACTATCTGCGCGTCGCCGTTCCGTTTGGCGATATTGCGGTCGGCGTTGCCTGTGACATTTTTTTCATCACGATTTTCTTTAAGAGCGAGCGAGCGGGTTCGTGTTCGGGACGTCGCGAGACACACCAACGAAGATGCTGCTCTGCTTCTGAATAAGCAGACAACTCAAAAAGAACGGAAGCCATGAGTAAGCGTGCTTCATAGGCATTGACATCGCATTTGCATGCCTGCCTGGCGCATACCAGTGCTTTATCATTCTTCTCTATTTGCTTGTAGGCCCTGCTTAAAGTCATCCACAATGGCAATGCGATTTGGTTCTCCTTATTTGCTTGCCAGAGAAGTTGCTCAAAAAATTTACATACCTCTTCCACCTGAACCGGATCGCCTAGGGACTGATAAGCGCGGCAGAAGAGATTTAGATCGTTGGCAGCTGGTTCTAAAATCTGCATCGTAATGTTCGCCGGTATTCTCTGACTGAGTAATTGCACCAACTCCCATTTACCATCGACACTATACTTGAAGGATTTTCTCCAATGTTCAACAGCCGCTTCTACCTCACCGGCAATTGCAGCCTCCTTGCCCGCCATTAATAAAACTTTTCCATCATACGGTCGGACACAGATGGCCTGTTCAACCAGGGCTACCTTAACGGACTGGTCCGATCCCTCCAGAAAACTAAGCTCTGCAAGAAAGAGGTACGCTTCACCCTGCAGTGGGCACCG
This sequence comes from Planctomycetota bacterium, assembly GCA_963577795.1. Classification (GTDB taxonomy): domain Bacteria; phylum Planctomycetota; class Planctomycetia; order Pirellulales; family UBA7805; genus UBA7805. The sequence goes on from CAUZBD010000049.1 coordinate 8,612, forward strand.
CATCGCGGCCTGCCGCGCATGCCAAAGCGCACGATACAAAAGTTCTCGATGTTCACCGATCGCTCTTCCCAGCCATGCATTCAATGCTTCTGTAGAAGGGAATTGAGAAGCTATGGCCGCGTCTCGAATCTGCCCGATATCCATCGGATTTATGCTAGAACGCTGTTCGGACTGGAATTGGCGAAGATAAATTGCCGCTATCCGCAAATGAACTTTCGCATTATCTATATCCTTCGCTGAATAAGCTAGTAATTCTTCTTCCATTTTTTTATCGAGCCCTGCCGATAACCGCATGATCTCTTTTTGTTTTTCCAGATGCTTGAAGAGTGCAGCGGTTTGCCTTTCCAATCGCACCCGCTCTTTTGCATAAATCTGATATTTATCCCAATGCTGAGATGCACGAGCTGGCCGCACAAGCACCTGAACACTTCCTAGACATAGAATTGCCACAACGATCGCAACACCCATCCAAACCACTCTTGGGAGTGCAAAAGAAGGCTGGTTTTCTGATGCGCTGCGCAATTGATAGAGTCGACACGCGAGTCCACATAGAATCACGGTCCACGACATGCAGGCTGGGATATACCATACAAAATCAACAACTGAGTGAAAGGCACTGGCAACGAGTGCACTAGTAACTGCACCGCCACAGATAATTTCTACTAGGTTTTTATTATTCCATAATGCGGCCAGGCACCAAAAACCGCAGACCATAAAGCTTGCAATGAGCAAACCAAGGCCAATGACACCCGTTTCACTACCGACCTGCAAATACCCACTCTCGGCGTGCGAAAATTCCACCGGAAAAGGCTTATCCAGATACGTTTTATAGAAATCACGATGTGTTCCCACACCGTGCCCGAACCAGGGTCTTGCCTGTATAGCCTGGGCATTTGCACCCCATATCGCTTGTCGCATCTGCTTATAATCTGCATCGTTAACC
>CAUZBD010000050.1:0-9477 GCA_963577795.1 Planctomycetota bacterium
CGGATCTTCTCGCAACCGCGCGTCAAGGGTCTCGGGCAGTGCCTGCAGTAAGACGGTGGTTCCAGCCGTTGCGAGTAGTTGACGATTTTCCTCGCGGAGCACGATTCCTCCGCCACACGCAATGACCGGGCAGGCGTCTGCGAGGATCTTGCGTAAAACCGACGTTTCTTGATCCCGAAAGCCGACCTCTCCTTCGCGTTTGAAAAGGGTTTGAATCGAGCAACCTGCCAGGCGAACGATTTCGCCGTCTGTATCGATCCACTGGGTTTCCGTCTTCTCTGCCAGATGCGCAGCAACGGTTGTTTTTCCAGTGCCACGGTAACCGATCAGAAGGACACGTTGGTGGGGTATTGCTGGGGACATAGGGCTTTTCATTCACAGTCTTTAGGGAACGTGATGTGATTCACACGTTGACCGCTCCCACCGATCGCCTCAGTGTCTCTCGCATGACATCTTCCGGAGGTTCCACCCCTGAAAATAATCGAAATTGTAACGCTGCTTGACGGACGAACATTTCGGTACCTGTCACGGTCACACAGCCTTGGATGCGGGCTTCCTTAATCAATAGCGTATTCTCCGGATTGTAGACCGTGTCGAGTACCGTCATCGAGGGCTTGAGGTAGTGTCGATCAAAGGGAGTGGAATCCACATTCGGATGCATGCCGACAGGGGTGCAATTAATGAGTACCGAACATTCAACGCCGTGGCGGGATTTCCAGGAGACCGCACGACAATCGAGTTGCCGCGTTAATTTTTGTGCACGTTCTTCTGTGCGACTGCTAATGACCACATGGGCGCCGCGACTTAGAAGTGAATAAGTGACGGCTTTTGCGGCTCCCCCGGCTCCTAGGATGAGAACCGTTTTCCCCTCTAAAACATCGTCGTGCTCGGGAAGTCGCATTTCGAGGCTATCGATTGCCGCGCGGCTATCGGTGTTGTAGCCGACCATCCCCGTGGGAGAAAAAATAAGCGTATTCGCAGCGCCGGTTCCCACGATCACCCGATCCACCTGTTTCAGCAATTTAGCCGCAGCCTCCTTGTGCGGAATGGTAATGCTCAGTCCGCAGATGCCCATCCGCGGTGCATCGTGAAGAAATGCTTCGAGATGCTCGCTGCGAATCCGCATCGGAAGATAGACGGCATTCATTCCAATAGCGCGAAACGCGGCATTGTGAATGAGCGGGCTGTGGCTGTGCGCAATCGGGTCACCAATCACGGCATACACATCGGTGTCGCTTTTAATTTGGTCGTAATGGTAGATATCGCGCATCTCTGTAAAACTGAGTTGTCCGGGCGCGAGAGATCGTTCGGCGTGAAAAGTGGCATAGGTAAATGGGGCCCCGAACTTTCCTGCTAATAGTCGTGAAGGGGTCCCAATTTCTCCCATGCAGATGCCGACGGTGGGAATTTTTGCCGATCGCATTAAATCGAGCATCTGAATATTGTCAGCCGGTGTGTTGGCAAGTGTTGCAATTTTGACGATGTCCGCATCGAGCGTACTCATCCGTGCGTGGATGGCGTGCAGGTCAGTTGGCGTCTTGCGAAAATCGTGAAGAGAGACGATACGCTTCGTGTTGCCGAACCGTGCAATCTGATTGGCGATATCTTCTTCGATGTCGATGTATTCAACGCCCTCGGCGATAGCCATCCGCAGAATGGAAAGCCGCGACTCCTCGCTGCCCCCGTATTTACCCCCATCGCTTTCACGCCGACAGGTAACAAGCACGGGTCCAGGCCGATTATCGAGTAATTCCCGAAACTGAATATCGCCGCTCAGGTAGTCCAGCCTCAACTCGACCAATTCTGCGCCTTGCGAGACCAGGTGCTGGTGCTCGGCAATCATATGGCGATGTCGACTTCGTCCGATAGAAACGCAGATCATGTGCCAGTCATTCTGGTTTTCAGTATTTTAGGTTCGAAGGAACTGTCGATCTAAATCTTCGCGCGTGAGGACAAGTGTTGTAGGGCGTCCGTGAGGGCAATGGTGAGAAGTTTTCGATTCGGTGCGCTGGGCAATCAAAACCTGGATTTCCTCCGTCGCCAGGACATCACCGGCTTTGATCGCGGCCTTGCATGCGACCATATGCAGGAGTTCGTCGAGCAGATCCCGACGTTCGGCGGTGCCGCCCGGGGATGCAAGTTGCGCGGCAAGCGACTGCAGTAGTTTACCGCGGTTTTGCTTTGCTAAAAGCGACGGAAGTCCAGTCAGCAGCACCGTTTCACCACCGAAGGGTTCAATCTCGATACCTAATTGAGAAAGGGTTTCGCGTTGATCGAGGAGCGCTGCTGCTTCGTCGGCCGAGAGGTCGACCGGTTCGGGGACCAAAAGTGGCTGACGATCAAGCGGCCCGGAAAGTATTTTTTTGCGAAGTTTCTCGTAAAGAATACTTTCGTGGAGTGCGTGTTGATCCATGACAATCACCGCATTATCGCTTTCGGCAATCAGATAGCGGTCCATGACTTGGATGGCGGGAACGGTCGCGAGTTGTTCGGTATTTACGGGATGTCCAGCGGTATGCGCAACGTCATTCCTGGTGGCATCAGAAAATGCTGATGCAGAAAACGCGGCGTGGTCTGCTTCACTTTCGCCACTTGTGTCCTGCGCGGCAGACGATGGATTTCCCCGCTCGTGGAGATTTACAGGAATTGCCCGATTTGGCATCCCGTCACGACTCCCCGATGCGGTGCTCAATGGCAATGACGCGGTCTGCTTGGTGAAGTGCGGTGCAGATTCCAGTGGAGCCAGGGTGGCATTCAAATTAGCTTTTAAAAATCGAGTCCGTAGGGCCGAGAGCATCTGTCGATAGAGACGCTGCCCATCGCGGAACCGCACTTCGAGTTTCGTCGGATGGACATTCACATCCACCTGATCGGTGGGCATCTCGATCTGCAGAAAACAAATGGGATACCGACCGCGCAGCAAAAGTCCCCGATAAGCCTCGCTCAGGGCATGTTGAAGCGACCGGTCGCGGATAAAGCGACCACCGAGGAGCAGATACTGCATCTTGGTGTGCGAACGACTGTTTTGTGGATGCGCAACGTAACCGGTCACCAAGATGTCCCCTTCCTGGCTGCTTATTTCCAGAAGACCCTCCGCCAGCGGTTGCCCGAAGAAATGTGCGATTCTATCGCGAAGTTCAGGAACGGGTGGTAGGTCATGCAGCAAACGGTCATCGTGAGTGAGTGAGAAATGAATCTGAGGATGGGCCAGGGCGAGCCGCGTAAGTGTTTCGGTGCAGTGACCGAGTTCCGTACGGATCGTGCGAAGAAACTTCCGGCGGACCGGTGTATTGAAAAATAGATCCGAAACCGAAACGGTCGTACCGACAGCTGCGGCGGTGGGTGTCACCGTTCCCATCGTACCGCCATCAACCTGTAGCTCTGCCCCTGCATCGCTCGTCGCCACCCTGCTTCGGAGTTTTAAATGTGCGACTGAGCCGATCGATGCCAGTGCTTCACCGCGAAAACCAAGCGTTGATACATCGAAGAGGTCGTCATCGGACTGTATTTTGCTCGTTGCATGACTGGTCACTGCGAGTAATAGCTGATCGGGGGAAATTCCGCAACCATTGTCGACGACCCGAACTTCCGCAGTACCACCCTCACGCAGCACAACATCGACGCGATCAGCACCGGCGTCGATTGCGTTTTCCACCAACTCTTTGACCATGCTGGCCGGCCGCTCGACGACCTCGCCAGCGGCTATTTTATTGACCACATGGGGCGGTAATTGTTTAATTTCCTGCATCCTACAGTCTCTATGGTAGAGAAATGAAAATCAGTAACAGCGCGTCAATTACAACTGGTATTCCTTTATTTTGCGATAGAGTGTCCTCTGGCCGATCCCTAAAAACTTGGCTGCTTCTTCGCGATTCCCCCCAGTGAGATTCAGGGTATCGGCGATGAATTGCTTTTCGACATCGATCAGCGGTCGGCCGACCAGGCTGCCTAAACTCGGAGAGGAGCCATCGCTCGTCGCATCGGATTCGTCAGCAAATTCTTCAGGTAAATCACTCAGGCCAAGCACTCCATCGTCATCGACCACGACCATGCTCTCTACAACGTTGCGCAGTTGGCGTACATTTCCGGGCCAATCATAGGCCATCAGTCTGCGGCGGGCGGCCGTGGCCATGCTCTGAATGGTTTTCGTATGGCGTGTAGCAAACTGCTGCATGAATTCCTCAATCAGCAGCGGGATGTCCTGGGACCGCTGGCGGAGGTCTGGGAGGATGACCGTCACGACTTTCAGTCGATGGTAAAGGTCACTCCGGAAGCTTCCATTTGCAATCGACTCCTGCAAGTCTCGATTGGTTGCCGAGAGAATCCGTACATTGACTTTGACCGGTTCGTTGGACCCCACCCGCGTAATCTCACTACTTTCTAAGACGCGGAGCAGTTTGATCTGCGTGGCCATCGGCATATCGCCGACTTCATCGAGAAAAAGGGTGCCGCGGTCAGCATATTCAAATTTCCCAAGGCGATCGGCCGAGGCATCGGTGAAAGCGCCTTTGATGTGTCCAAACAGTTCGCTTTCCAGGATGTTTTCAGAGAGTGCTGCGCAATTAAGAGCCACAAACGGACGATTTTTACGCGGACTATTTTGGTGGATGGCCTGCGCGACCAACTCCTTGCCTGTTCCGGTTGCGCCTTGAATGAGCACACTGGCATCGGTTGGAGCGATTCGTTTGAGTTTGTCGATCACGGCATGCATCTCGGGGCTGTTGCCGACCACGCCTTCGAAACCGAATTTTTTGTCGAGCCGACGGTTGAGTTCGGCGTTGGCTCGGCGTAATTTGAGTGCCTCGGCGACCCGATCGGTGATCGTCCGCAGGTGCGCAAGACCGGCTCCTTTCTCCAGGTAGGTAAAGGCGCCCTGTTCCATGGCAGCGACGGCGGTTCCTACCGTTGCGTGACCGGTGACGACAATCACTTCTGCTTCGGGAAGGGCCTGTTTGGTATGGCGGAGGATCTCCATGCCATCGATTTCCGGCATGATCAGATCGGTAAAGACCAGGTCGTAGATATTTTCATCGATCAGCAAGAGGGCTGCTCGACCGGAATCGGCGACAGTGCAGTCGTAACTGACGCGTCGGAGGCTTTCGGCGACGGCATCGGCATGTGGTCGGTCGTTGTCGACAATCAGCACGCTGAGGGGGTCACTCGTTTCGGCGATAGTTTCCGCTTTTTCGGGGATGCTCATGCGATGATTTTAGAGCAATTCAGTTAGGTTCATAAGACCCCTGCCATTTTGGCAGTCCTCTGGAAAACGTACGCTGACCTTTTTTGTCGACTCGAATATGATGGAACGACACCGAATGCGGTGCTTGGTAAATACCTGGGAATGACGTGAGCAGGGATCATGCGAATTCAGAAAGTTTCAGTCATTTTCAGTTGGGTGATTGTGGGACTTGTTTTCCTTTTCACCCTCGGCGTTGTGGCGGCAATCAAGAAGTGGATCGATCGGGACTGGGCCACCGGCATCTCCGAAGTTTCAGTGCTGCTTACGTTTCTGTTAGTTGCGGCGCTATTCGTTTGTTTTTTTCTGGATCGAGCCAAACAAAAGAAAACGGAAAGTTCAAGTGACACATTGGAAGATGAATTTTCCGAGCTCGGACTTGACGGTGATGAAAGCGATGAAGAAGGCTTTGGTGAGGAGGACAATTTTGAAGAACTCGATCCGCTCGACCTGGATACTGAACCGATCGAAAGTCATTCTTCGATTGGTGCTGAAAAGTTGGAAAGCCTCGAAGACGAGGATCCCGATATGGATAAGTTAGAGATTTAAATCGGCGATGCTACCCTAGCTGCCTAACTCGCCGGTGATCCGACGGGGCGTCGGGAGTTCGATCGTGAACTGGGTGCCGCGGCCAGGTTCACTCTGCACCGAGAGCGTGCCACCATGGGCCTCGATAATCTTGCGGGTCGTCGGTAAACCGAGTCCGCTGCCACCACTCTTGGTGGAATAAAACGGATCGAATGCGCGGTTGAGCGTTGCCGTATCCATCCCGATGCCGTTGTCGATCAGATCAATCGCCACTCTGCCAGGGGTAGTCCGCGAGCGGACCATCAGTTGTCCGCCATCGGGGAGTGCCTGTTGGGCATTGAGGATCAGGTTCAACAGAGCCGCTTGCAGGCTTTCCGGATCGACCCGTACGTGGGCCAGATCAGACTCGAGGTAGCGGATCAGCTCGATCCCGGAAGAATCGGCCTGCGGCTGGAAAAAATCGAGCACGCGATGCAGCGAATCATTCACGCTGTGCGGGGCAAGTTCGGCGGGTCGAATGCGGGCAAATTGTAAAAAGTCATCAAGCAGTCGCTGCAATCTTTTGCATTCGCGTTCAACGACTTCGACTTTGCCTGCCGCGCGCCGTTCGCACGGCGTTTGAGGATCGCCCAAGTCCTCGCTCAAGAGTTCCAGATTCAAGCGAATGGTCGAGAGTGGGTTTTTAATCTCGTGTGCTAGACCACCAACCAATTGCACAAACTCAGCAAACTGCTCGGCAAGTTGTTGCTCGAGTTCCTCTTGGGTCAGCTTTTCGAGCGTACTCATCGCACCCTCCCCCGAGCGCAGAATGTGAAAAGGAGCCGCGCAGCATCTGTCCCGACCCTGCTGCGGGTCGGGACAGATGCGATGCTCGTTACGGGGCCTATTCTTTGCCGTCGCTCGCCGCTCCGGCAAGTTCCTGCTCGGCGGCTTTGCGACTCAGCTTGATGCGATCCTGTTCATCGACCGCAATCACTTTCACCTCAATTTCATCGCCAACGTTACAGATGTCTGTGACGCTGCCGACATAATCGTTTGACAGTTCGCTAATGTGACAAAGTCCATCGCGCCCGGGAAGGATTTCGATAAACGCACCGAAATCTTTCACGCTACTGACCTTACCCTTATAGATTCTGCCGATTTGTACCGAAGCAGTGATCGCTTCGACCTGGGCGAGCGCTTCGTTGCCATCTTCCGCGTTATTGCTCGCAATCGTGACAACACCATCATCGTCGACTTCGACCACCGTACCGGTCGACTCTTGGAGCGAGCGGATATTTTTACCGCCCGGGCCAATGAGCATCCCGATTTTTTCGGGGTTGATCTTCGTCCGCAGCAGTCGCGGTGCCCAACCTGAAATATCTTCTTTCGGTTTGGGAATCGTGGTGAGCATCAGGCGGAGGATTTCCATACGCGCTTCTCTCGACTGTGTCAGAGTCGCGCGAATGATTTCTTCGCTGATTCCCTCAATCTTGAGATCGAGTTGAATGCCTGTGATGCCGTTCTGCGTACCAGCGATTTTAAAGTCCATGTCGCCAAAGTGGTCTTCATCGCCGAGGATATCGGTGAGCAGAATCCACTTGTCGTCCTCTTTGACGAGCCCGACGGAAATACCAGCGACCGGGTTGGTGATCGGCACACCGGCTGCCATCAATCCAAGCGTGGCTCCGCAGACACTGGCCATGCTGCTTGAGCCATTCGATTCGAGAATATCACTGATCACGCGGATCGTATAGGGAAAGACTTCAGGATCCGGTAACACCGGATTTACGCTCCGTTCGGCCAGAGCTCCGTGCCCGATTTCGCGTCGCCCCGGACCTCGAATCGGACGGCATTCACCGACCGAGAAGGAGGGGAAGTTGTAATCGAGCATGAATTTCTTCGAATATTCCTCGAACAGTCCGTCCACCCGCTGTTGATCGCGCGATGTTCCCAGGGTAATGGTGCACAACGATTGGGTTTCCCCCCGCTGGAAGATTGCCGAGCCATGCACGCGTGGAAGCACATCGACGTGGCATTCAATCGGACGCAGGGTGGTGCCGTCACGACCATCGGGCCGCGTTCCGGCCAGAATCAGGTCGCGGATAACACGGGCTTCTAGGTCGTGCCACGTTTTTTTAAACCGTTGCGGGCAGATGGCATCCGCGGCATCCGGATCGGGGATCATTTCGGCAACCACTTCCGCCTTGAGAGCGGAAACTGCATCGGCACGCGCTTGCTTACCGTCGGTTTGTTTGGCAGCCTTGAAGCGATCGTAGTATTTGTCGGCCAGTTGGTCGATCAGTTTATCGGGTTCCGGAATCTCGTATTCCGTCTTTCCCGTGTTCACTTTGGCCTGGAGTTCTTCTTGTAACTCGCAGAGACCGATAATCACTTTGTGGCTTTCCAGAATGGCTTCGGCCATCAGGTCCTCGGGCATTTCACGGGCAAATCCTTCAATCATTGCCACGGCGTCTTTGGTGCCCGAAACGATCAGATCCAAGTCACTCTCTTCCAACTCATCGTGTGAGGGGAAAGGAACGAATTTTCCCTCGATGTGTCCCATTCGCACTGTGGCGCAGGGGCCGAGGAACGGGAGCGGCGAAACACAGAGTGCGGCCGATGCGCCGTTCATGGCGAGCACATCGCCATCAGTCTGCTTGTCGCTCGAGACGACAAACGCCTGCACTTGAACTTCGTCATTAAACCATTTGGGAAACAGGGGTCGGATCGGACGATCGATCAAACGCGCGGTGAGCGTTTCCTTAGTGGTGGGACGCCCTTCCCGCTTGAGGAACCCGCCGGGGAATTTTCCCGCAGCCGCTGTACGCTCGCGATAATCGCAGGTGAGGGGAAAGAAGTCGATTCCCGCACGGGGTTCGCCGGTTGCCACAGCAACGAGAACCACCGTGTCGTTATAGCGAATCAGGCAACTGCCTGCCGCCTGTTTTGCCAAGCCGCCAGTTTCAATGGATAATACATGCTGGCCAATTCTTTTTTCTACTTTGATTGTTTCCACGTTCTTTTTCTTCCTACATAAGTTTTACAAAATAAATATTCTTGTTTCAGGTTGCGCAAATAGTTACAGAACCATGTTTTTACCGAGAGGCAGCCACGGAGGCTGTTAGGCAGAACCGCGCGATGTACAGCGTAGACTACTTACGAATGTGAAGCCGCGCGATGATATCGAGATATCGTTGCGGGGCAACGCGTTTGAGGTAGTCCAGCAGTCCCCGGCGTCGACTCACGAGTGAAAGGAGACCCCGCCGGGTGGAGTGGTCCTTTTTAAATCGCTGCATGTGAGTCGTGAGCGAGTTGATTCGACTGGTCAGGATGGCAATCTGAACCCCAGGGGATCCGCTATCGCCTTCTGTCTGACCGAACTCTTTAACCAACTCTTGTTTTTTTTCTTGGGTGATCGACATCGTTTTTTCTTCTGCCACTTTGCCCGAAGCGAGGGAACGACTTTTCACAAGCCGCATCACACATCGGGGCGGTCAGCCGGGCCCGCCATCGGTGGGTCGGGTTTTCCTTTCTGATGGGGCCAACCGCTTTCGCTTTTTCGATAGGTCGACCGAATACATTACAACTACAACAACTTAAGGCCTACAGTGTAGCAAGGAGTCGGGGAGGTGCAAACCCACCTTGGGCTTTGCGGGGCGGCTTGTTCCGGCTGCTTTTGGAAGATTTTAACGGTTTTCCGGATGCTGGCACTCGATCTGCAGGCCGCTCGG
>CAUZBD010000051.1:0-9319 GCA_963577795.1 Planctomycetota bacterium
GAATTCTTTTACGAAATCATCGGCATCTTCCAGTGTGACCAAACGTTTACCACCACCAAATAGAGAGCCTGTCGCCAGGGCATCCGCCACATCACGCCAAGTCCCTGTCGATGCATCGATTCGAGTGCGACTAAACTCTGCATCTTTATCAGGCAAAACAATGCCTGTCAGGCGACTGAGAACGGCTTTTTTGAGATAGGGTTCATTGCCGAATAAAACGTTGACCGCCTGCGGTGCAGCCGGTCGCTTCCCAATCAAATATGTGATGGCTGACGCCGTGCGTGCCATAGCCGATCGCTCCTAAAGACGTGCTAGCTTCGCCAAATGTATCAAATTGAGAATGACCTGACAGCCGACCTGTACCTTTAAACTTATTTGCATCGCGGGTGTCCCATGTTATGTAAAAAAGCATTCGGTGGCAGGTGGGCCTTTTGTCACAAGGAACGCCCACTGCGGCGGGAATGGTAAAAGCGGCCCCAAGGACCTTGAGTTATGCTATTTTTCACCGGTTGTGTCTTGGCGAGGAGTACTTGTTTGATTCCCACAGACCACACCGCTGGCCTGCTGCAATCCTAGACTTCTGGGGGGCGAAAGTGCATAATGCCCCGAGCCGCAACGGTTCGCGGACGCCGCTTCGTCCGCCATTCTCCGATGGCTCAGCATGGTCGAATTATTAGAAGGTCCGTGGTATCTGGCGATTATCCTGTTTACCGCGGTCGTGGCGTTGGTCGCGGTTGGGGCATACGCCGTGTCAAAGTGGCGCGATGCTATCGACGATGACACAAATACTGCCTCAGAACTACTCACCAATTTCAGAGAAATGCATTCCAGGGGTGACCTCACAGACGAAGAATTCCGAACTATAAAAGCACGGTTATCGTATGAGATACAAGAGGAGATAAAAAATTCCGACAATGAGGATTAAGTCAAGCGAATGGATCGCGAAAACTTGTCCTCCTGCTGGAAGGGACCATGCAGGGGTCGGAAGCAGTGAGCGTGGAACATCAACTTTTCTCGAGCCTTTTCCAGGGACAGGGATGCCCTATCGGCGAGAAAATTACCAAGCCAACTCGAGCAACACCCGACGCAGGATTCCTTGACCTTGGACACAGGCCGATAGTGCCGCAGAGCACTACCGTTAAAAGGAGAGAAGATGCCCACCGGACGTGACAACAATGGCGGAAATCGCCGCAGTGGAAGCACCACCAAGAAAAATGCTTTTTGTTCCTTCTGTCGCAAAAGTTATCGTGATGTCGGCCCTTTGGTAGAAGGTCCCGGAGACGTCTATATCTGTGGCGACTGCATCGAACTTTGCCAATCTATTCTCGATCAGGAGCGGCGACGAAAAGGAACGTCAAAACAACTTTTCTCGGAAGTCCAGACTCCTCGCGAGATCGTTACCCATCTCGACGAGTATGTCATCGGCCAAGAACACAGCAAACGCGTACTCGCGGTAGCCGTGCACAGCCACTATAAGCGTTTAATGGCTAGCGATACCGCTTCAGACATCGAAATTGAAAAGTCGAATATCTTGCTGGTCGGTCCCACGGGTTCTGGAAAAACACTCTTGGCCCGCTCGTTGGCTCGCGCACTGAACGTACCGTTTGCGATTGGTGACGCCACAACGTTAACAGAAGCAGGCTACGTCGGTGAAGATGTTGAAAATCTCCTGCTCAAGCTACTCCACGCAGCCGACTTTGATTTGGAAGCGGCCCAACGTGGCGTGCTCTACATTGACGAAATTGATAAGATCGGGAAGACAAGCCAAAATGTTTCGATTACACGCGATGTCTCGGGCGAGGGCGTTCAACAATCACTCCTGAAAATGCTGGAGGGCACCACTGCTAACGTACCTCCCCAGGGTGGACGAAAACATCCAGAGCAGCAATATATCCAGATGGATACGACCAATATCCTATTCATCTGCGGTGGAACCTTTGTCGGCATAGAAAATATTATCGGCAAACGACTTGGCAAGCGAACGATTGGATTTGGACAGGAAGCAGGATTCGAAAATGATTCTGATCTTGCAAGCACACTTCCATACCTCACCAGTGACGATATCCTTGAATTCGGCCTCATTCCAGAACTTGTCGGGCGACTTCCCGTACACTCGGCCCTGACACCACTGAGTCGAGACGCTTTGGTTCGAGTGTTGACCGAACCTAAAAATGCACTTATCAAGCAGTATCAAAAGCTGTTTGCAATGGAAGATGCAGAATTAGAATTCACCGATGGAGCCCTGTCCGCGATTGCAGAAAAGACGCAACAGCGTGAAACCGGCGCACGTGGCCTCCGTTCGATCATTGAGCATATTATGCTCGATATTATGTTTGAACTGCCCGACCGACCGGAAGGTGAGAAACATGTCGTGACCGAGGCAATAGTGAACGGTCACGAAAAGATGTTTTCGGTCGATGAACAGAAGCAGCGAAGTGCTTAAGTAAACGCCGTATTTATACAACTCTGGCAGGAGGAACAGGGATCTTCACCCTGCCTTCCTCCGCGCAGGTCCGTTGCTGATCCGTCCGCAATGACCGAATCGCAGTTGTCGATTGCTTTAGCAGTGTATTTTACGCAGTGTATTTCTCTGAGTGCGAATTATTTTCTCAATTCGCGTGCCCGCTACTTGACGCCGTTCTCTCTAGCAGGATATTCGAGGACTGTTACCTGATGCATTACTGGTAGCAAAAACAATCTCGATCCTAAAATACGGGGAGTGGCAAATGCGGCGGTCCAAAATTTCGATCATCGGCGCTGGTAACGTAGGTGCAACCACGGCACATTGGTGTGCGGCCGCTGAATTGGGCAACATTGTTTTGCTCGACATCCCGCAAACCGAGACCATGCCTGCAGGAAAGGCGCTCGATCTATTGGAAGCCAGTCCCATTGTTGGTTTCGACAGTAAAATTACTGGGACCACTGAATATAGCGACACCGCCGAAAGTGATATCGTTGTAATTACCGCGGGTCTCCCACGCAAACCGGGAATGAGTCGCGATGATTTATTAAAAACCAATGCATCAATCGTCACAGCGGTTTCAGAACAAGTTCGTGAGCAAAGCCCAAACGCATTCGTGATCGTGGTGAGCAACCCGCTCGATGCAATGGTACAACGCGCTCAAAAAGTGACTAACTTTCCACACTGTCGCGTCATGGGACAAGCAGGTGTTTTGGACACTGCTCGCTATCGAACTTTTCTCGCCATGGAACTCGGTGTCAGCGTAGAAGATGTCCAGGCAATGCTTATGGGTGGCCACGGAGATACAATGGTCCCCCTACGGAGTTGTACTTCGGTGGGTGGCATCCCGATCAGTCAATTTCTTTCTGCCTCGAGGCTTGAAGAAATTATCGAGCGAACCCGAAAGGGAGGAGGCGAAATTGTCGGGCTGCTCAAAACGGGAAGTGCTTTCTATGCTCCCGCTGCGGCCACCACACAGATGGTCGAAGCTATCGTGAAAGATAAAAAACGCCTGCTTCCGATTGCAGCCTATTGCGACACTGCATATCAGGTTGGTGGATATTACGTTGGTGTGCCAGCAATTTTGGGTGCCGGAGGGGTGGAAAAGATTGTTGAACTCTCTCTGAACGAGCAAGAACAAGCAGAATTCCAGAAGAGTGTTGACGCGGTCAAAAATCTAGTAGAGACGATGGAGAACTTGTTGGCATGAGGCCTGCCTAACTCATTTTCCATATTCAGTGATTGATAGCGATGCCAGTAAAAATACCTTATCGCGGTAGCCCTCAAAGTCGGGTTGCCCCAAAGTGGCGTTGCAATGTAGAAATCTCGGTCTCACCTACGTCATCCCCCCGCTTTGCAGCAACGACGCCCAAGGTAGCGTATGTAAACCAGTTGCAAAGCCGTGACGATTTTAGGCCATCAATCATCCGCTTCATACATAAAAGAATCGCGATCTCATTGATCGTTTGTAACTGCAACCGTTTTGCAGCAGATTTATAGATCGTAAAGGAGACCCCAAAAGATGAATCGCCTCTCGTCCAGCGTGATGCTCGAAGAAATGAACGCAATGGTCAGCGACTCGCAAGACACCGACGATTATCTAGAAGAGAGTTCGGTTCATAATGCAGTTCTTGACGGACTTTCTACTCCGGCAGACCAAGCAGAAATCTGCTCTATTTTCACACCGCTGCATTACGAACCAAACTACGCTTATCCTTTATTGATCTGGCTTCACGGAAAAGGCGAAAATGAACACCACCTGCGGCAGGTGATGCCCAAGATCAGCATGCGAAACTACGCAGCGGTTGCCCCACGAGGAACATTACCGCTTGGACATGAGCGATTGCCACAATTAAGCGATGCATTTACATGGTCTTTGAGCGATACACATACTTCTGAAGCGATGGACCGTGTTTGCGCGGCCATCGAACGGGCTGAGCAGCGATTGCGCATTGATCGGAGCCGTATTTTTCTTGCCGGCAGTGGAACCGGCGGTACCATGGCACTTCAAATCGGCATGACGCTACCCGAACGTTTTTCCGGAATCATTTCAGTCGGCGGGCCACTTCCTCGGCAGGATACACCTTTGGCCCACCTGACCACGAGCCGCGGTCTGCCTTTGCTTCTGACTGTCGACCGTCACAATAAAAAATATCCCGACGCACTCGTGTGCAAGGATTTACGGTTACTGCATATCGCAGGCATGACGGTCACACTTCGTCAGTATCCTGCAGGCGACGCGTTGAGCGGATCGATGCTATCGGACATCGACCAGTGGATTATGGAAGTCATTGCTGGCGAGCAGCGGGCCCCTATCGTCGGCGGTTAAACAAAAGAAACCAGCCGACGCTGCAGTTCGGTTTCTAAACATTGCCGATAAGTCTGCATCAAGTGCAAGGCTAGCTAGCGCTGCTATCCAATGCAAACGCGGATTGACGTCTCTCTGCCGTTTCGAGTAGCCTCCCCCACCCCCTGGAAGCCGCACTTGGAACAATCCACAAAAACAGGCTATCGCGTGCAGTACTTTTGTGACGCGGAAATATGCTCTCTCTTAATGAAGGTTATTCGCATGTCAGATTCAAATGAAATCAAAGAACAGTTTCCTGTCCTCTTAGCTGGCACATTACCGGCAACAACATCAGTGACCTTTAGTATAAGAGATTCTGTTGATCGCGTACTGGAAACATTCGATCGTCAGCTGTCTGCTCAATCGATCACATTATCAGTCGATATCTCCGCTGAACTCCGTTTTGCATTGGACGAGCCGCTATTTGAGCGTGCGGTTCGGTGCCTGTGCGAGCAATCTGTTCATGGAATGCCAAACGGCGGCGAACTGGTCATCACGGCAGTTGTGCAGGATCAAGGTATTGAGTTGGAGATTGCTGACAGCCGTCGCGACTACATCGAATATCCACGCCTATTCGGCAGACAAAAAGATCAGATTTCTACGGACACTTTGATTCCGGTTCATTATTTTGCGGCTGCTCATGGCGGGTTCGTCCGAGCACACAATTGTCCTGAGGGTGGCGTCGCATTCACTATCCATCTTCCCTTTCCTAAGGCTTTGCGGTCGGCCGCTTAAAATAAAAACGCATGGAATCTCTCCAGCAAGTATGGGACGATCTTGTCAGACGTTTGCGAGAACTGTCGAGACGAACGCAGGTTCTCATTGCAATCGTCGCGGTCCTTTGTCTGTTCGTATTTGCATTTGCAAATAGAAGTAGCACGCGCGGATCTGAAGTTGATCTACTACCCGGTACGTCGCTCACCGCCCGGAAGATTTCTTCCTACCAAATAGCATTTGCGGAAGCAGGGCTAGAAGAGTATCGGATTGAGAAACAAAAAATCTATGTGCCGGACGCAAAGAAGGCAAGTTTTATGGCCGCTTTGTCAAAAGCAAATTTATTGTCTGCGGCCTCTGGAAAATTTATAGAAAGAGCCCTCGACGCAAGCAGCCCCTTTGAAAATCAGCTGCAGCGAAAACAGCGAATAAAAATTGCTCAACAGAACGAATTTGCACAAAGAATCAGTCAGTTCAAAGGAATCGAGGAAGCAACCGTCCAATATGCCGCAGAGGAAAAAAAAGGACTTCGACCGCAAACGATATACACTGCATCTGTTACCGTGCGGGCAACTAACAATCAACGACTGACTATGACCCAAGCTCTGGTCATTAGGAACTATTTGGCTGGCTGTATCGCCGGATTAGGGCCTGAAGAAATTTATATCGTTGACCTCAACCAATCGCCCAAATCGACTTCTCTCTCTGGCAACACTCCCAACTCCCCTGTGAAAAATCAGGGTGGGAAGCAGGCGACCGATCATCAGGTCGACGCAAACACTCCCCAGAAAACAAACCCTTTTGCTACCGGTACGCTTGCCATTCTCGGTTCGGCTCTGATCGCTGGTTGCATTGCCCTGCTGCGGCGAAAAAATATTTCCACTGAGGAATCGCTTTCGCCAACAACATCGCTTGACATTGAGATCTCCGAACAAACAGTCGCACAAAATAAAAATTCACCCTCTGATGCATCAGCCGATCACGCTCCATTCGATGAACGGACAGAATTTTCAGGTTGTTCGCCCAAGGCACGACTCCTTCTTCCAGGTCAGTCCGATTACTCGCATTTAGTGCCGGATCAACAGACTGATGGCATTGAACTGACAACCCTCGCGATCACTCCTAGTGGCGAATCTTCACAGACAAACGGCACTTCAGCGGAGAATCGCGAACTACCGTTTGAGTTCGTCTATCAAGCGAATCCTGATGATCTTTTTGAAATCCTCACAAATGAAAGCCCCCAAGTTATTGCGATCGTCTTTTCTCACCTTCCTCCTGAACAGTCCGCTCTTGTCTTAAATCGCCTCCCCCATCCCGTGCAACTCCAAGTTCTCAAAAGTCTCGGCAACCTCAATGTGCCAAGCAAAGACATGACAAGGGAAATCGGAAAGAATCTCGAACACCGATTGGAATCACTTCTTAAGAGAAACGAAAAGCGTAGAGCTGGTGTCCAGGCAGTCGGTGATTTACTCGAATTTATTGACGTCGAAAAACGGTCTCAAATCCTTGACGGACTGCATAATCAGGATGCGGAATTTGCAAGTCGTTTAAAAACTCCAACAGGCAATCCTGTTACAAGACCTGGTCCCTATAAAAAAATAAATGTTGAAAACCGCCAAAAAAAAACTCCCGCAGTGACGACCACAGCAGAAACTCCACAAATTATATTGCGCCTTTCAGGTGAAGACTTATGCGCTCTTTTTGCAGCGGTCGACCCTCGAGATGCTGTCCTTGCACTTTCTCACTGGGACATACGCGTTACACAACGGTTAACGAGTAACATGCAACCGAAAGACGTACTTCGCTTGCAAAAGTCGCTCAAAAATATCTACGGGCAGCCACCGGATATTTCGACCAGTTGCAGCAAGGTCCTCGAGGTGGCAACACGGTTCAACGAATCTAGAAAAACAATTTCTCCGCTTCCATAAGGCTTCGAATGACAAGAGTCTCGCTGTCTCTTTTTTGCGATCGACTTACAAAAGAAAATATGCCTCAAATAAACTCGCCATCACGGTCTATATTCAGCACTTTGCTGCTGGCTTCAGTTCTGTTGTTCACTTTAATAACAAGTGGAGCAACTGCCGACGATCCTGAACGCGCTACCAAAGCAACGTACGAACAACCCGAGTTGCCTCTGCCTGAATCTAATTTACCGGATCCACATTTAAAGATCGATAAAAATAATGCGGCCGACAAAGACCGCTTATCCCTATCTCCCTCTAATAGCGATGAAGAAATTGTAGTGACCGTTACAAACTATTCTGCCATAAAAACGTTGGGCAGTTTGCTTTTTGTGATGACCTTATTCGGCTGCGTGGCGTACTGGATGCGACGAGGTGGGACTCGGAGCAACCAGTCACTTTCTGGCGGAGCATGGGAAATTTTGGGCCACGGAAATTTAGGAGCGAAAAACGACGTCCAACTCGTAAGACTCGGTAATCGACTATTACTCATCGGTTACTCACCGAACGCCATCCAGACGTTGGCAGAAATTACCGATCCGGACGAAGTCCAATCGATACTATCTTCCTGCAATACAAAACCATCTTCATTCAGCGGAGGCATTCCAAAAAAACTATTTGCAGCTTTTTCCGGTAGGTCCGAACAGGCCTTCGATCGGATGGATAAAAATACGAATCCTGCATATGTGGGGTCAAAAGATGTCTGATCAAATTACCGCACATTCTTGTCACCGACTCTTAAAGCGATCGATCCCATTGCGGGTCGGATGCTTTTTATGTTTGTGGCTAATTTTTGGAAATACACTGCATGCCGAAAGCACAGAAAGCGCCTATGTCTCGGGCTCTGATACACAAACACTTTCGACCGCATTATCTGAATGGATCACACCAGCTCAACTCGACAGTACGTTGCAAACTGTATTGCTGCTGGGAGCCGTCAGTTTAGCTCCCGCGATTATTCTGATGACAACATGCTTTGTGCGTATTGTGGTGGTGCTCGGGCTACTTCGCGCCGCCTTGGGATTACAGACTCTTCCCTCGACTCAGGTTATTACTTCCCTGGCATTGTTCATGTCACTTGCAATCATGAGCCCGGTCTGGAAGCAAGTTTATGACGAGGGAGTTAAACCTTACTCTCAAAAAGAAAAAACGCTTGATCAGGCATGGGACTCCGGCATTCAACCGGTACGGAGATTTATGAGTTTGCAAATCGAATCTACCAGCAATCAAGATGATATCTGGCTCTTCATGAAGTATATGCCGCACGCCACCCCGCCAGAAAACTATAGCCAGGTCCCCTTAGCCGCTCTGCTTCCGGCATTCATGTTGAGTGAATTGAAAACAGCGTTCCTTATCGGGTTTCAGATTTTTGTTCCTTTTCTCATTCTCGACATGGTCATTGCGAGTGCGACGATGTCGATGGGAATGATCATGCTCCCTCCCTCGTTGATATCCCTTCCCTTTAAGTTATTGCTATTTGTTCTGGTTGACGGATGGCAACTTGTTGTCGGAATGCTCATGCAGAGTTTCCAACCCTTTCTCTAGTCAGAAATCGACACAAACCCACGTGGCCTTGTTATGTCTCCGGAAGCAGCTATCGATATCGGGCGAGATGCTATTCTCCTGATGCTCCTTGCAAGTGCGCCGATTTTAATTACAGGTCTGGTAGTAGGTTTGATTACTGGGATTTTCCAAGCCGTAACACAAATTAATGAACAGTCTCTGTCATTTATCCCAAAACTGGTCGCCGTCGTGCTGGTTGTGAGCCTGCTCCTTCCGTGGCTTGTGCATAAACTTGTGCAGTACTCGACCGATCTGATTTCGGGCATACCCGGG
>CAUZBD010000052.1:0-9315 GCA_963577795.1 Planctomycetota bacterium
AGGGAAAGCCGCGGCACCCAGCTACGATAAGCAGGGCATCTTTAAAAATGGGATGGTTGTCGATCACTTCAATCAACTGACCGAGGCACTGATCCCAGAGCGACACCTGGGCAGCGTAGGCCTGGATGCAACCGAGCAATTCATCTGGATCTGTGTTCGGTCCTACATCGAAATGCGGCGCTACCTGCGAAGTAGGCGGTGAAGGATCATCTTCAGCAGCATACCACGCACGCATTGCATAAGGTGCGTCCCAGTTGTCGGCTAGACATTGCGTATGCAACCAAACAAAAGTCGGCTCATCGAGGGCTATTAAATGATCGGCCGCAGCCGAAAAAAACTTTTCTGTCTCGGTAGCCATAGTTTCATCAGCAAAAGATCCCTGTTCCACAATCGAGACGTGTGCAAATCCGGAATCTATCGAGGAAAGTGCGACTTCGTCCGTTACTAAGAGAGACCCCAATCCGGGAGACGCACCACCTCTCGCAATTGGATCTACAGCTGCCGACGCTCGCCGCCAAACCGCATCGTAAAACGCCTCGAGTGTCGGTGCTGTAAGCATCATTTGATCGGCAAGCACCGAGGAAAATGCCAAGCGATCAAAACAGGGGGTTCCGATCCAAGCGTTTCCGTAAGCGCCAAGCATCCCCGCAGACAACCGATCTGTTATCAGACACACTGTGGCGGGAGCAGATTGGCTATGCATTGAGGATCACCCACTTTAGACTCGTTGAGCAAGGGCAGCTTTTGCCTCGGCAACAACGTGGTCCACCGTAATCCCAAACTCTTCGTAAAGCCGCTGATAGGGAGCAGAGGCGCCATAGCCGGTCATCCCCACAAAGCGACCCTGAGAACCAATGTATTTCTCCCAGCCTTGACACGCACCAGCTTCCACTGCCACCCGGGCCGCAACGCGGGGTGGCAGCACTTGCTGCTGATATGCCTCATCCTGGGCGTCGAACAATTCCCAACACGGCAAGCTCACGACACGCACCGCCACACCATCCGCAGAAAGTCGCTGTCCCGCCTCTGCGGCAAGTGGGAGTTCGCTTCCCGTACCGATAAGAATCAATTCGGGATCGTTTGCACAATCAGCCAGTACATAGCCACCCCGAAGAACACCAGAAGCACACTCGAATTTCGTACGATCGAGTGTTGGCAATGCCTGTCTGGTAAGTACCATCGCAGTAGGCATCGACGGATCGGCCAAAATGCCGCGATAAGCCTCGGCGACCTCATTTGCATCTCCTGGTCGAAATACACGAAGACCATGTATCGCCCGTAGAGCGCTAAGATGCTCGACTGGTTGGTGGGTAGGCCCATCTTCGCCCAGACCGATCGAGTCGTGTGTAAAAACATAGATCACCGGTAGTTCCATGATTGCGGCTAAGCGTATCGCAGGACGCATGTAGTCGGAAAAAACAAAAAACGTACCGCCGAATGGAAGGAAGCGACAAAGGGCCAAGCCGTTGCAAGCGGCTGCCATCCCGTGTTCACGTATCCCAAAATGGAAATTTCTATTCCCGTAGGCTTCTGGCTCAAAATCACCCTCATCGGTTAGATGCGTCATCGTCGAAGGCGCTAAGTCGGCAGATCCACCCAAAAACCAAGGAATATTCTCCGCCAACGCATTCAAAACTTTTCCGGATGTAACGCGTGTTGCCAAGCCCTTTTCATCAGGCTCAAACGAGGGTACCTTCGCATCCCAATCGGCAGGGAGGCCTCCGGACTGCATCAATTGCCATTGGGAAAAAAGCTCCGGGTGTGCTGTAGCGTAGGCATCCATTTGTTCTTGCCACGCTTTGCATTCTGCTTCGCCACGTGCTCCGATCCCCTGAGAAAAGTGCTCTGTAACTTCATCGGGAACGAGAAATTTCGCATCCGCTGGCCAGCCGTATGCCTGTTTGGTGAGCTTGACTTCGTCTTCGCCTAACGGAGCACCATGGGCACTGTGATCATTGGCTTTATTTGGCGAACCATAGCCAATAATACTGCGAACGATAATCAGCGTTGGAGTCTCATCATTTTCTTTAAAAAATTGAAATGAACGAGCCAAAGCATCTAAATCATTGGCGTCGTCGACCAAGGTCACACGCCAACCGAGGCCCTCAAACCGACCAGCGACATCTTCATTGAAAGCAAGCGAAGTATTTCCTTCAATCGTGATATGGTTGTCGTCGTATATCCAACAAAGGTTCGACAGCTTAAGGTGGCCAGCTAGTGAAGCTGCCTCCTGACTAACACCCTCCATCAGGTCCCCATCACTGCATATCGCATAGGTGTCGTAGCCAAACAGATCAAACCCGGGTCGACTGAAATAGGCCTCACTCCAACGCGCCGCCATTGCCATGCCAACGCTCGTCGCAACGCCCTGTCCCAGGGGACCGGTTGTTGTTTCGATACCACTCGCGTGTCGGTATTCGGGATGGCCAGCACAGGGGCTTCCCCACTGACGAAATTGGCGTATTTGATCGAGCGGAATCGCCTTCCTACCAACGCGGGTCCCTTCTGAATCAACTTGTTCGACGCCCGCCAAATGGAGCAGCGCGTAAAGGAGCATGGAAGCATGGCCACAACTGAGCACAAATCGATCCCGAACGGGCCACAATGGCGATTGGGGATCGTACCGGAGCCAGTCATTCCATAGTAAATAACCCACAGGTGCCAGCGCCATCGGCGTGCCTGGGTGGCCACTTTTTGCCGCCTGAACAGCGTCCATAGACAACGTACGGATCGTATTGATACAAAGTTGTTCGATACTCTGCTCGATCAAGGGCGTCGACATAGTACGATTTCCTAAGCGGTGGAGTTCTTTAACCGAATTTCAATATAGACTGCCGAAAGAATCGCAATCCAGCGAACCACCAGTAGGGCTATCTGGACAGAGATCGTCACGACAAAAATGTAAAACATAAGGCAAAAGTGTACTCTTTTGCGACAGCAATCGTCAATGCGACCAACCTACTGGAATAAAATGATCAGCAGAATTCGAGTTGCAGTAAAACGTTGATTGACGACGACTTAAAACATTCAGAAGATCTACTTATTGTGGAAGAAGGCCCTTTTTACAGTAACCACATAGACCATGACCAAGCAAATTTTAACCTCTGTACAACAAGTGGCTTCGGGGAAAACGCCTCTTGTTTTGGTTGGGCAAGAGCAAGAGGGTCCACCCCGCGTTGTTTTTCCAGGCTCTTTCAATCCGCTACACACGGGCCATCGAAAAATAGCATCTGTCGCAGCAACCGTAATCGGGGGTCCGGTCTATTATGAACTTTCGATTGACAATGTGGAGAAACCGTCAATCAGTGCAACGGATGTAGTGCGACGACTGGATCAATTCGATGCGACCGAAACGGTCGCAATCACGCGAGCCGTTACCTTTGGAAAAAAGGTGCTTTTGTTTCCAGGTGTCGTCTTCGCGATTGGCATAGATACACTCAGTAGAATTGGGGCGGCAAAGTATTACGACACTGTGGGACAAACTGTGGGAGAAGATAGATCCAGAAACCCTGAAAAGCGCATGCAAAAGGCAATTGACCAAATCGCTCAGCAGGGCTGTCGACTGCTGGTCTTTGGCAGAAAAATCGGGAGCGACTTCTGCTCTCTAGATGATATTTCGATTCCCCAGGCACTCCACCGGCTCTGCCAGCCTGTGCCAGAGACCCTGTTTCGAGAGGATATCTCCTCTTCGGACTTCGGATAGTTTTCCGAGAGCGACACCCAGAGAAACGCGAAGAAGTCTACCTAGACGCTGCTGCACGGAACCAATACCCAGTTCCAATCGGCCTTAGAGACCTAAAATTTTACCCTCCTCGCTTAAACCCCCTTCACACAGCACATGGGCTGCCATTTATTGGACCCCTCCGCATGGCAACGCAGACAACCCCCTTGGTCAAAGTTCGTTGGATCGCCTAGACTTAGACAGTAGCCTTGTCGCTTTTATCGCTCTAAAGATTCCGTCGATGTCTTGCTCGTTGCCACTCGATGGACGCCCCTTTCCTGCCTGATTGCTTCGTTCGTACCCGAGGATAATACCATCACTGATCGCACCGATGACATGGGCCCGATGATGCGCGAGTCGCGTAAAATTGTGGACGACTTGCTCGAGCCGAAAGCTTGGATATTTTGGACCGATTTCCTAGTGTGCTTGGTCGTCACTTACACGTGCATCCTCTTTCTGTTCGGACTGGAAGAAGCCGCCTATCCCAGGGGGCTACCAAAGGAATGGTGGCAAGTTATACCAGCATTTATATTTGAAATTGGGAATCGGCCTTGGATTCTACTTGTCTATCTCGTTGCAGGTTTTGGACTGCATCGGCTGGCCAATTTTATCCATGAAGTTGCACATCTGAATGCAAGAAACGGTCTGAAAAAATTTCGTATCGCCTGGAATCTACTTTTTGGTATTCCTGCGATGATGCCCTCGTATTTTTTCGAATTTCACATGGGGCACCACAACAATACGATTTACGGAACACATGTCGATGGAGAATATCTCCCCATTGGAAGAGGGCCGATTAAGAATATTGTATTCTTTTTAATGCAAGTCTTTATCCAGCCGACGTTTGTTCTCTTTCGGTTTCTTATTATTGCGCCGATATCCTTCTTGAGCCCCAAACTTCGCGACTGGTCGCTTAGTACGCTTTCATCGTTTGTCTTCAATTTTTCCTACCGGCGAAAAATTTCTGGAAAAGATCCTCGCCGCTGGTGGGCGTTCATGGATATCGCCTGCAGCATCCGCGCATGGCTGATTCCGGGACTGGTCGTGGTGGGGATCATTTCCGGCGGAACCTATGGTTCCCCCTTCTGCCGGATATTTACGATTCTGACGCTCGCGGCCATGCCACTTTCGCTGCATTACTTTCGTTCGCTTACAGCACATTTCTGGACAAATCCTGGCGAACGGATGAGTTTTCGAGACCAGCTCTACGATTCGGCGGATATTGTTGGTAACCCACTGACCGAACTGGTCTATCCTGTTGGCCTGCGCTACCACGCACTGCATCATATGTTTCCCAGCCTGCCGTACCACAATCTGGGAATTGCAAATCGCCGCCTGATGGCACAACTTCCGGCCGATTCTCCCTATCGCGATCTGGTGTACCCGAGCATTTATTCGGTACTGAAAATACTATTCCGAAACGCCCGGACAATTCCCAAACAAACCAAAACACAGAGTTCACCGGCAGAAGCAGCTTAGCGCCTACGCAAGTGGGTCCATCTCTTTAAAGTTCGATGGCAGCAGATCAATCTGATCACGACAATGCGGTCGGCTCCGCCAAAGAAAAAACCACTGGTCGGGTTTCTTCGAGCAGAGAGAAACCTCGCTGGAATCCTCCTCTGTTAGTCTGGTCGTTCATTGCCTTTACGATCCTCGTGATTGCGGTTGTTCATTCTACCGATGTGATGGCAGATCATGCGCTGAGTAATGTTGTCACTGGGACTGCCATTTTCCTAGCCCTGATTGTCTGGATAAGCTGGTTTAGCCTTTATAGTCAACACGCGTTATGGATTCGCGTCCTTCCGTTTGTTCTGTTCGTCTTTGCTGCGACCACTTTCTTTGTCTTCTATCGTGTTGATCATGTGAGCGGAGAACTTGTGCCGATTTTTGCACGACGCTTTTCATTTCATCCAGATCAATTACTTTCGCTTCCTAACCAAAGACAAACTCCTAGCGCGAATCGCGCTCCCGACCTTGCACATCAAACACCCGATGATTTTCCCCAGTTTCTTGGTCCAAATCGTGCAGCCACTATCGATACCGTTGAACTTACGGAAGAATGGGAGACGTCGAAACCAAAAGAAGTTTGGAGAAAATCTATCGGTGCAGGCTGGTCCGCGTTTTCGGCAGTCAACGGTTACGCTGTCACGATGGAGCAGCGAGGGCCTACCGAACTGACCACTTGCTACGATCTCGAGACAGGGGATATCCTCTGGTCCCATGTCACACCCGCTCGATATCAGAATAAATTAGGAGGCATCGGACCCCGTAGCACGCCCACGATCCACAAAGGTCGCGTCTACTCTTTGGGCGTTACCGGACAACTGCACTGCTTGGATGGTTCCAGTGGGAAGGTCCTCTGGGGAAAAAATCTTCCTGTTGAATTTGGAAGTTCTGCGGCGGAAGATGCAGAACTTGTGTACTACGGTCGCTCGAATTCCCCATTGATTGTGGATGAATTGGTGGTCATTCCTGCTGGGGGTACGGAGGAAAAGGGACTCCACTCGCTGGTCGCTTATGACTGGAAAACCGGTGAGGAAATGTGGCGAGGAGGGGATACTCAAATCAGTTACAGCTCTCCCTCGCTGGTAGAAATCTGCGGCACGCGACAAATCTTAAGCGTTAATGAGCAAACGGTTTCTGGCCACGACCCCTCGAATGGAAAAACCATCTGGTCTCATCCCTGGCCAGGAAATAATCTTTCTAATTCGAATTCTTCACAAGCTGTTGTCATCGGACCGGATAAAGTATTGCTTTCAAAGGGCTATGGGAACGGGGCCATGCTGCTACAAATCGCCCGTCCAGACCGTGATGAATGGGCTGTGGAAAAAATATGGAAAAAACACAATGTATTGCGGACCAAATTCACGAACGTTGTGGTCAAAGGAGAGCACACATTTGGATTGAGCGATGGAATTCTTCAGTGCATCGAAACAGCAACGGGACGGATACGTTGGAAAAAAGGCCGTTATGGGCACGGACAAATTCTTTTAGTCGGTGATAAAATATTAGTTCTCGCGGAAAATGGAACCGTCTATCTTGTGACTGCCGATCCGAAGCGGCATCAAGAACTCGGACGGTTTAAGGCAATTGAAGGAACAAGTTGGAATAACCTTTGCCTTTACGGACCTTATTTACTTGTTCGCAATGCCCAGGAGGTGGCATGCTTCAAGTTGCCAATAGAGAAACGATCTAAAAAGTAGTTTAATCTCTTTTTAGACCTTAATTTCAAACATCGCCTCCAGTTCGACCGCGACGCCGAGAGGGAGACTTGAAGCCCCTACAGCGCTGCGAATGCCGACACCCTTCTCGTCGCCAAAGATGTCACGAAAGAGTTCGCTGCAACCGTTAAGAACTGCTGGCTGAGCGGTAAAATCAGACAAGCAATTGACAAAACCGAAAATTTTGACGACCTGGACAACCCGATCGAGGCTGCCCAACTCTTCGCGCATACTCGCCAACACGGCAAGACCCGCCTTTCGCGCCGCATCAAAACCCGCATTTAGATCGAGGTCAACGCCTACTTTTCCTAAAATTAAATTTCCATTTTCGTCCGACGGTAGATGCCCTGAGGTCACCGCCGTATTTCCCGTAATGAGAACGTTTCGATAAATACCCTTCGGTGCCAGCGGATCTGGAAGTTCGATGCCCATTTTCCGAAGAGACTCTTCCGGAGACTGCATAACAAAAACTCTTTTCTTGATAATGAGTCGCTATTTTTAGCTAGCTCAATTAATCACTTTATTAAGTGGATATTCGACAATTCCTTCCGCACCAACCGAACTCAAACGCGGAATAATTTCACGAACAATCGACTCTTCAATAATTGTGACGACAGAGACCCAGTCTGTATCGGCCAAATCAGATACCGTAGGCCTTTTCAGCGCGGGAAGGAGCAACAAAACCTCTCCCAAATTTTTCCGCGGAACATTGAGCATCAATCCTACGAGATCTTCCGCATTCATCGCGCCTCGGAGGAGAAGAGCAATGTCATCGATTTTTTCCCGCTTCCAGGATTCCTGATAGGCATCATGATTTGCAATGAATCGGGGCGTACTCTGGATAACCTCAGCAATAATTCGTAGATTATTTGCCCGCAGTGAACTGCCTGTTTCTGTTACCTCGACAATCGCATCAGCAAGTTTTGGTGGCTTCACTTCGGTCGCACCCCAACTAAACTCAACGTTCGCTTTCACTCCATGCTGCTCAAAGAACCGTGTGGTCAAACCAACCGCTTCGGTAGCGATTCGCGCGCCTGCTAAATCTTGAACCGACTGGACAGCGGAATCGTTCGGGACGCAAAGTACCCAGCGAACTGGACGACGACTTACCTTTGAAAAGACCAGTTCACTGACTTCATGCACATCGGCGCCCGTTTCCATAATCCAGTCATGTCCCGTAAGCCCTGCATCTAAAACTCCTGCAGCAACATAGCGAGCCATTTCTTGCGCACGAATTAACAGGCACTCAATATCTGGATCATCAATCGAGGGAACATAGCTTCGGGAACGAAAGGAAATTTTGTATCCCGCCCTGCGAAAAAGCTCGCCGGTGGCCTCTTGGAGGCTACCGGCGGGGATTCCCAACTTCAGTATTTTTTCGCTGTTCATTTACGGTACACCTCCTCTGGGTCAAATACCTGCTCTCCAATAATCTCTAAACCGTCCGATGTTTTCTTTCGAAAGAAACAACTACGGTAACCACGATGGCAGGCGGCCCCACCTATTTGACGCACCTTCAATAACAGCGTATCCCGATCACAATCGAAGTACACAGAATCAATCTCCTGGACGTTGCCACTTTCTTCTCCTTTTCGCCAGAGCTTTCCCCGTGAACGACTAAAATAAACCGCACGTTCCAAACGAAGCGTCTCTTCGTAGCTCTCTTGATTCATATAGGCAAGCATCAGCACTTCGCCGGTCTCAACATCCTGTGCAATCGCGGGCAGCAAACCATCATGGCCCTTGGAAAAATCTGGAAAGTCTTGCGTTTCTGGGCTCTCAGAGGTACTCATACGATTCGATCTATCCAGCGAAAAGGAACGGGGTTAGGCTTTAGCACAATCCAGCATAACCTCCACGAAAGGGCGGGGCCAGGAGGGATTGCTTGGGCCCAAAGCTGGGGTCTGATCCCCTGTCTTGAAAGAAAAAAGCAGCAAACAACAGGACTGTACCATGCAACTGAAGGACCGTTCTTTTCTGATCACTGGCGGGGCCTCCGGCCTTGGAGCTGCTTGCTGTTGCGAACTTGCATCAGCTGGGGCTCGAGTCACGATTGCTGACCTGAATCAAGAAGCGGCAGAACAACTCATCGACGAAT
This sequence comes from Planctomycetota bacterium, assembly GCA_963577795.1. GTDB lineage: Bacteria > Planctomycetota > Planctomycetia > Pirellulales > UBA7805 > UBA7805. The sequence goes on from CAUZBD010000052.1 coordinate 9,041, forward strand.
GTGGCACAAGTGTGCATTTCAGGCGAACCGACGTTCAGAACCCCGAGCAAATGGAATCTGCCATCAAGGCCAGTCTCGATATTCATGGCCCACTCCATGGCCTGATCACCTGTGCAGGCATTCTTCGCGGGGCACGTCTTGTCGGCCACGACACGCCTCATGATTTGAGCCTCTTTCAGCAAATCATCGGCGTTAATTTAGTTGGTACTTTCAACGCCATGCGATTGGCCGCAGCCCATATGATCAACACCCCTAAAGATGAAGAGGGGGAACGG
>CAUZBD010000053.1:0-9268 GCA_963577795.1 Planctomycetota bacterium
GGACTGCTCTGGCATCCAATTTGCTCATTTGCACTTTGGTTGCCCATTCCGGAGCAACAGAAAATGACTGCGGCTCTGGGGGTGGCATCCGGCCTAGACTTTGAAGTTGGCCCGCCTCAACCACTCCCTGCAACGGTTCTTCTTGCCAGTCCACACTGCCACTCAGTGTATAGACATCAATCGTATAATCGCGTTCCGCCGTTTCGGGATCACGACCTAAGGGTGTCTCTGGAAAAACCTCAACTCCGATCGCCGTTTCTGTATTTTTAAGCGTTAGCGCAATAGACCGCTTATCATTAATTTTGAGGTGGAACATTCCCCCATTAAAGTTTGTGCGAACAACCATACGACCATAGGCCAATTTAAGGATGGGAATGCCCCCTTCATTGAGATCCAGTAACTCCAGTATGGAACCACCTTCAAGCTCAACCGTAAGCGCAAGCAAACTAAGGTTGGGACGGAAGGTCGGTAACGCTACGAGTGTCTGACCTTTTTTGAGGTTTGATTGCGGGGGAAGCCAGCGTAGTTTGTCAAAGCCATCGGACGAGACTAGCAAAATTTGGTCATCCGACACCAAACGGCCAAGAACCTGGTTGCCACCCTCCGCTGCCTCTGCAGGCAGATCGTCTGTGGCAGTAGGTTTGCTGGTATCTTTGTCGGTATCTTGTGAGCCTGCCGATGGTTGTTCCGCTTCAACTGGCTCTTCTGTATTTGTAGGTAAGGTGTCGTTCGTGGGTGGATTTTCTTGTGTTGCTGAGGAAGGGGACCCGGATTCAGGTAACACTTCTTTTCCCTCTGCGGGTACTGCACGAGCGTTTGGTTTTGCAGCGTCATTTGAAGAGGTATCCGAATTCTCTACTGGTTGATTGGGCGTACTGTTTTCGACTGGGGGCTTTGCGGATTCACTCGAATCAGAGGGTATTTTTTTTTCAGATATATTGGTGGTCACCTTCTCTGAATTATTTTCTTCGGACACCTCTGGAATGACTGGTGGGGTGCTTCCTTGCAGCGCGGGATTTTGATCAGGAGAAACCGATGGATTCTCAGCAACATCCTGGGAATCGGATTTGGCAACAGCTCCATTTTCACTTTGTTTTATCGCAGAGGAACTCGGTTCAAACAAAATCAATAAAATGCCTGTCACCACTGCGGCCACGAGTGTCGTCGCAATGATCGGTAGCCAGCGGTTGCGATTATCCTCACTGCGGAGATAGTCCGGTACTTTTGAGCTTGGAAGTAAGTCAGCCGGATCAAAACTATCATCAGGATCCGTTGTGCTCTGGTTAGAAGATGCCGATTCGGCTACCGCGTGCGTGTCTGTTTGCTCCACTCCAGCGATGGGCTCCTGGCCGGATTCCCCAGCATCCGTCTGGCGATCTATTGTTTCGCTTTCACCGATCCTGTACATCCGCTCTCGGCTTGATGCCGCAAATTGTACGGGATCCCCTAAGACCATTGTAAGGATATGATGACAGGCTGTAATTTCAGCAAGTCGGGTATCGGCCTCCGGAGTATTGTCTAAACATTGTCGTTCAAATTCTTCAATCTGCTCTCGGGCCATTGTATTATCGAGATATTCGGCCACTGCATTAGGATCTTGGCGGATGCTGTGGCCAATAGGATCCAATGCCGACAATTCTTGATTATTCACTGTCTCGCGACTTCGTTTGATTAAATTTTGGGCAAATTCGCTTTCTTGAACTTTCTTTTCTAGAAGCTCTCTATCGTCAAGTTCGAGAATATTGTCTAGATAGGCAAGCAGTGTTCTGAGCGTTAAGCGCATCGCTTTTCCTTCTTATTCTTCATTTACAAAAACGCGCCGCTCTACTTCAGCAGCGGCAGGAGACATCGGTGACAAAGAAGCCGTGAATTCCTGTCTAACTCTTAAATAGTGGCAACCGGCACTGAATTTCGTACGATCTTTTTTATTTTTTCTGATTTTTCCCAACTTCTTTTACTAGCAGGAGGTGCGGAAAATCTGCTGTCAGGTAAAAATCTTCGGGAAATGTTGTCATCATGGCCCTCCAATGAGAATTCCTCCGCAACCAAGATTTTCCCGCTAAAGTACTTCCCTTTTTTGGTCTGTTTCGAAGCTTGAATGGGCAGGAGACGATAAATTAACGATTATCGGGATACTTCGATGCCTAAAAGCCCGCCCCCATGGATATTGAATCCTTTGGCAGGCGGTCGGTATAAAGGTTGCTCACATCGTTTTCTGAGGAGAATGTATTATTCCGTGTCAACGATATAGGACAGCTTTGCTCAGAGGCACGATGCATTGATCCATACTGACGACGATCCCGCAGAGATCGATTTACGCAACCCACTGTGGGCCGCTTTTTGGGCGCTGCTCTGGCCCGGTGCTGGACACATCTACCAGCGCCGTTATGCAAAAGGCATTCTTTTTATGGTGTGTATCTTATTGCTGTTTGTGACGGGCTGGAATCTTGGTGGAGAAAAAGTTGTTTATGCCAGTTGGCGGAACAATGATCGGCGATGGCAATATTTCTGTCAATTCTGGGTCGGAATTCCGGCGTGGCCCGCCATTCTTCAGACGGTTAACGTGACTCCGTTTGGTAAGGATTTCATGCGACGTCCAGCAGTAGACCCGCAAGTAGACCCGCAGTGGTTTAACGACCAAGTCAATCACGATCAACCAACCGAGGCTGCGTTATGGCAACTGATTTATCATGGTGATTATGAATTGGGGACTATATTAACAATGATTGCCGGGTTACTGAACCTCTTGGTTATTTTCGATGCGGCAGCGGGACCGGTTCATACACAAAAGACACAAATTGCGAGGGAAAAAGAAAATATTGACCACATCGGTTGATCCAGTAATTACCATCTATAGATACCCACGTTGGGTTTCAGAAGGTCAGCAAGATCGCTGAATGTAGCAATATTTTTTTTACAATACTTGATGAATGAGCTACTTTTATTTTCGTCTGCTCACCGGATGTGGTATGTGATTCCACTCGTGATTTGTATCAGTCTTGTCTACGCAGCAACACATCATGAGCCTATATCATTAATCCTCCGCCGTGCGGGCCGTACTTTTGTCTGGATTGTCGGATTTATGCTTTTTGCATTTGTTATTTTGTATGTGATTCAAAACATCGTATAACGTGGAAGCAAACAATGTATTTGTCGACTTGCCGCAATGAAATCCGGATGTTCTGTCCTTTTATCTTACTGGTTGCTCGTCTGTCTTAAAAAATAAGCGTGGCTCAGGCTGTCCTTTTCTTAAATCACAATGAGGGCTGCCACGTTATCTTAGGAAAGTCACGACTGCCGGGATCATGACAAAGCATTTACTAAATACGGCGCATAACAAACGAGCAACCTGGTTCGCTCTCGTGTCTGTCTTGCTAATGACAGCGAGGGTTGCGACGGCTGAGCAAACACCCCTCGATAAACTTTTAGAGACTGTACCTCAGTCGGCAGAGCGACATAATTTAGAGACTGCACAACAGATTCGATTGCTTGTAACACAGGTCGAAAGTTGGATTGCCGATAAAAATAGCGTTAATCAAGACACCTCCAATGAAAAGCTACTTACTGCAGTTGTTCATGTCCTGAATGTTGAAAGCATCCTGAAGAAAACAATTGATGATCTTTATAAACAACGCACTAGTTTTATCCGGATTGAGAACGCGCGGAATCGACATCGCGCAGCGCGCGGATTTCTCGAATGTGCGACCGAGTTGATAAAACTTTCTGGGAAAATCCGTTATTACTCCGTGGATTTGTTTTCCGAAGTGGGCTACGAATTAGAAGAAGTTCCGGATGATTACGAGGCGCTCATTGATATTTATATCGCCCACAAAAATTCAGTCGGGGCAATCACCTCTCTTGAGCTTCTTGCAGAGACTTTGCGCAATCCGTCGACTTTTCAATTCTCCGATCATCTCAAAGGAAAAATTCTGGAGTTGGCGCGTGTGACGCGTGAACTTCAACTTTTGCCTACCCTGGCTGAAATTATTCGCCAGAAAGATGTGGACCATGAATTAGTAATTTTTACAACTGATACGATTCGTCATATTGGCCTCCCCCAATTTCCCAGGCCTGAGGATGCCCCTGCATTAAGTCCACCGGCAGTGATGGGTGACGAAATCCTTGCGATCCTTTTGGAACTTGATACGACTCATTTAAGTCCGGCGGACAAGGAAAGACATCAACAATTGATAGATTGGCTCGTCCAACGCAATCGTCACGGTATCGTGGGTGACGAATTTCAATTTGGCGGTGTCGTTATTCGAGAAGGAGATTGGCTGTTAATGAAAAATCCTTCTCCCTACAATCGCTTTACTGATCTCTATCCCGGGCTCTTTACACACGCTGGCATTATCACTACGGAAATAGCCAAAGATGGGCGAAGACGCTTTGTGGTTGTTGATCTTCCTGAGGTCGGCAACACGATTCCGGCAACGCCTGTAGAGAAATTCGTTGAACGAACACTTGATTTTGTTATCCTCCGACATCATGACGCAGAGGCTCTTAAAACGATGGGTCGCGTTGCAAATACAATTATTGGAAATAGCTCAAAATTTGATTTAAACTTTCGCACAACCGAAATTGAAAATCTAAAAGGCCAGAGTCTCGAAAAAAAAAGAATTGACGGATACTGTGCGGGGCTCCTGCTACTTTGTGCTCAGGAGACCGGAAAATCATTACAGGAATTTTTCCCTCTCGAGGAGCACCCAGCGGGTGGCAATACGCTATTGAATCTTGCTCAACTCGATATTTCGATGCCTAGACGCTTTCTCTCGCCTACTGGACCGCTTTTTTCATCACATGTAAATATGGTGTATCGCTGTGAAACCATGTATTCACCGAGAAGGCAAATTGAGCAAGCAATCTACGATCATTTTGCTCAGCAAATGCGGGATGGGCATCTTACACCTTCACTCAACTGGTACCACACATTGCGGTTAAACTTAGCACAAGCGGCAGACAACAATCCTGCTTTAGGGAAAGCGTTGGCAAATGTAGTGGGTGTCAATGAAAATATTGATCTCGTGGCAGCGGCTAAACTAGGGGCCGTCGTCGAATCTTTAGATGCCATTGCGAAGAAAGCGAGTAGTGATTACCAAAGTGTACGAAGTGCGTTTCGACTTGATGTTCTCGACGAAATAAAAGCGGGAGCGAAAGGTGACGAAGTATTTGATCAAATTATCATGAGGAGGCGTCGACACGCGGACCTATTCGTCCGCTGGGAAGCAGGGGTCCTTACTCCTCGAAAATTAAGAATGGCACTAGTCGATTACTACATTCAGCAGGGGGGTAAGCAGCTTGACGATCGCTTCTTTCATAATCTACCTGAGACGGTTAAAGATGTATCGGAGAAGCAGACGGGTCCCTAATTGCGGAAAACACCATGTCGAAATTTACGAGCCATATTTTTGTTTGTTGTAATCGAAGATCATCGGACCATCCTAGAGGCTCCTGTGATCAAGCAGGACATGAAAAGCTTCGGAGTGCTTTTAAAGCAGAAATTGCAAAACGGGGGCTAAAGCCCGCTGTGCGGGCCAATAAAGCAGGCTGTCTGGATCAGTGTGAATTGGGACCTATTGTTGTTATTTATCCACAGCAGATTTGGTATGGCGGTGTTACTGAAAAAGATGTGTCGCGAATCATACAAAAAACTGTAGTAGAGGGGAATATTTTGGACGATCTTCTTATTGAAGACGATCAGCTGAATGTGCGCGATTAAAATTCCTTCGTGCCACTAAACTATTTTAAAACCTGTGCAATGTATTCCATTTGAGGTTCCTGCGTCATGAATATTGTCGTTTTGGGTGCTGGTACGGTAGGAACATCGATCGCTGATCTTTTATGTCAGCATCGCCATAATGTAATTGTGGTCGATCAAGATGGCGAAACTATTGCGGACATTAATGAGCGTCTAGATGTGCGCGCAATCCACGGTTCTGCATCGCAGTCGAGTATTTTATTTCAAGCCGGGGTCGCCAGTGCTGATTTATGTCTGGCAGTCACCGGAAATGACGAGGTTAACTTAATTGCTGCAAGTTTGGCGAAGGCCATGGGTGCAGCACGTACGGTTGCGCGTGTTTATGCGCCCGTCTACAACGATTTGAGTACTTTTGATTATCAACGTCATTTTCACATCGATCGCCTGCTCAGCCTAGAACACCTTTCCGCAATGGAGATTGCGCATAATATTCGCCATCCAGGTAGTGTTACGATGGAGCATTTCGCCCGTGGTGAACTTGAAGTCGATGAGATCGAAGTGACCGAAAAAGCACCTACCTTAGGGATGCCCATTAAACAGTTAGGACTTCCTCCTGGTGTTCGAATTGCATCCATCACTCGGAAAAGCCGTACATCCTTGGCACTTGCCGAGGACGAACTTGAGGTAGGGGATCGTATTACACTTATCGGTACGGGAGATGACATTGATAATGTGAAGGAAATGTTTCAAAAGGGATCCCCCGCGAAGTTGGGTGTGGTGATCGCAGGGGGTGGGGAAACTGGATACCATTTGGCACAATCTCTCGAGAGCAGCCGTTGCGGGGTAGTCTTGTTGGACGCAAACATGGAACGGTGTAATTTTCTTTCTGAAAATCTTCCTGGTGTGACGGTCGTTCATACGGATGCGACGCAGCGCGCGCATCTCGAGGAAGAACGTGTCGGGAGGGCAGATGTTTTTGTTGCCTGCATGGCAGACGATGAAGATAACATCATGGCCTGCGTGACGGCCCACGAAATTGGAGCAAAGACGATTAACGCGATTGTTGAACGACCAGATTACGCAGAAGTCGTGGGTAAACTGGGAATCGATCGTGCAGTCAGTCCTCGTGAAGTAATGGCCCGTCAGGTACTCAGCTTTCTTTTTCGGGGTCCAATTATTTCACGAACAGCTATTGGCGGCGGGGATTTAAATGTGCTCGAGTTAGCGGTTCGAGAAGATTCTGCCTGTACCCAACATGTTTTGGCGAATTTGAAACTCCCTGAGAAATGCCTGATCGCTGTGATTGTTCATGATGATTATGTTCGCGTTCCTGGCGCTGATGATCGCTTACAACCGGGTGATACGGTTGTGGCACTTATCGATGACTCGGCCATCGAAGATACTGTCGCCATGTTCGAGGCAGGTGGTACCTAGATTTTCAACAACAAGGCAATAATTCTTCCCGTAGGCAAGAGTTATTCAGTATCCTTCTTATTTTGGAAATAAACCAACAATTATGAACTTTCTCTTGCTGTTCAAGTTGTTGAGTCGCATTGTCTTTCTTATTGCGGCGACCATGGTATTTAGTTTGCCTTGGGCTTTTCCCGTTATCGGGGGAAGTGCGGAATTTGAATTCGATGGCTTTTTTGGGCTGTTGGGTGCGGTCGCGATCGCACTCATCGTAGGTGGATTCTTCTGGTATCTCGGGCGAACCGCCACCGGATCACTTTACCGCAAGGAAGCAATGGCCGTTGTTGGACTAAGTTGGATATTAGCAACCGCGCTTGGGGCAATGCCTTACCTCATTAGTCGTACGGAAATGGCACCGGGACAAGTGATGCAGATTTGGGATGCCTGTTTTGAGTCGCAGTCTGGCTTTAGCACAACTGGTGCCACTGTTTTAACGGATGTGGAAATGCACGATGGGGAAGCATTGGTGCCTCGGTCGATACTTTTCTGGAGAAGTAGTACGCACTTTTTGGGAGGCATGGGAATCATTGTTCTGTTCGTCGCTATTCTTGGCCAGGGTTCTGCGGGAAAAACTTTAATGCGTAGTGAAATACCGGGACCGACAAAAGATGGACCTCGTACCCGGATGCAACAAACGGCTTGGATTTTTGCCACGATTTATATCGTTCTGACTGCTGTCCTCTCGATCTTTCTCGCCTGTTGCGGTCTTTCCTGGTTTGATTCTTTCTGTACTTCCTTCGGCACCATGGCAACTGGTGGATTCAGTACCTACAACAACAGCATTGGACACTTTGCTCAAATACCGAGCGTGGGACCGATCGGTGCGGCTTGGGCTGAGTCAATTATCATGCTCTTTATGGTCATTGCGGGAACAAATTTTACGTTGCTCTATTTCATGGCAATCGGCAAGCCATTGAAGTTATTAAAAGACGTGGAATGGCGAACCTACATCATGACATTGTTTACCGTTTCGCTACTGATTCTTTTTTTTGGCTATTTAAATCAAGATCATCTCTTTTACTATGGTGAAAATATTTGGAAGTCGATCGCCTCTGGAATACGTCAAAGTAGTTTTCAGGTTGTTTCGATTATGACAACGACTGGTTTCAGTAATTCGGCCAACTTTGATGAGTGGAATAATTTTGGGCGTGGGACGCTCCTTTTATTGATGTTTATTGGCGGTTGCGCTGGGAGTACGGGAGGAGGACTTAAAGTCATTCGTCATATTATGTTTTTGAGTACCATGCGGTTGGAACTTGAAAAATCGTATCATCCAACTGTTGTCCGTCCTCTTCGGCTAGGAGGACAACCAGTGGAAGATAAGAATTTGCGTAAAAATATTCTTGTTTATTTCGGCCTGATCTTAATTATTTTTGTTTTTAGCTGGCTGTTTCTGATAACAACTGAACCGGACGCTACATGGATCCGAGGAGGAACAGGGATCGAACACATGGATCATAAATTGATCGACTGTGCCTCGAGTGTTGCTGCGACGCTCAACAACGTGGGTCCCGGGCTCGGTACCGTCGGACCGAAGTACACCTACACGTATTTTACTCCTCAGGCTAAAGTTCTTTTTATCTGGCTGATGATGATTGGCAGGCTGGAAATTTTTACGATCTTCGTCCTGTTTTTGCCCGGTTTCTGGCGGAATCAATAAGGTCTGCTAGAAAACGTCCTCTCAGTACCTTCGCGCAAGGATCAGGTGGCCTGGGTGAGCCGACCGCGGTACAATTGCCCCGGGCGATCGGGCCCATGTAAGGGGTGCCATCAGGTGGGAGAATTCGAATGAAGGCTATCTGCACTTTTTTGTTTTTTGCGTGCAGCATCTCATTTGCCACCTCAGTCTCCGCTGACGATGAATCTGCTGCATCCTCGGGGCCCGCAAAGAACTCGGAGATCGAGGGAAATCCAAATCCGCAACCTCAAAAACAGGATGAAGGTGCAAAAAATGCGGGGGAAGAGCATCTCCATGAGGCAACACGTCTCAAAATAAACTCGCAGAGTTTTGGTGATTTAAAAGAAGTTATCCGGTTGTGCGAGTTGGCAACGAGCAAGGGATTGGATGACCATAATCTTGCCTTTGCCAAGCAACTTATC
>CAUZBD010000054.1:0-9169 GCA_963577795.1 Planctomycetota bacterium
TTGTTTTCGAGCCACGTAAAAATACGACCGGCAACTTCGAGTGAGGGCAACTGCTTTTCTAGGCGTTCGCGAATAATGGGTTTCACATCTTCAAGTCGTATATCCACGACGGGTACCTTTTCCGCCGCTTTATTTTCATCCAAATCGAGGATAATGACCTCTTCACGATTCCCTTCAGAGACTTCATCGATTGGTTTTAAGTCGAGTAACAGACCGCGACGCTCAAATTCTCCGAGTGTTCCGGCCAGAACGGTTTGGAGATTTTCTAGCGATTCAGAAATAAGTAACTGCTGGAATTTCTTTAGGGTTTCGAAGTCGTTAGGTTTTGCTTTTCCCCCATCCCCATCTGCGGGAAGAAAATGATTCCAGATCTTCGTCAGTTCATCCTTCGATAACTTCGCTTGTTTTAAAGTAGCAAGGTCATCAATGAGATTTTCCCGAAGTTTTTTTAGCGATTCGGGATGGTTGGTATAGACCTGTCTTGCTTCCTTGCGGTCCGCTTCGCGAATCGCATCTTCGAGGCCCGTCAGTTCGCGCTGTAAATCTTCGGCCAAGGCCAGTTTTGCGGCTGCAATCTGCACATCTCTAACTTCGACGCGTTCTCTGGCATCCCACTCACGCTGGGGATAAATAAGAATCTCAGTCTGATTGCCTTCCTCTTTTTCCAATTTTTCCAGTAAGCCGTGTTTATCAATCTCGGCGAGTACCTTTTGAATTGCGGCATCAAACTGAAGTTGACGAGATCCCTGCAGCGCCGCTTGAAAAGCGCGAAAAGCAGCTTCCCACTCTCGAGAAGCCTCGATCATATCGTCTGGAGAAGCAGACTCTTTAGAATCTGGTGGAGAATGGAAATGCGCCCAGATTTGTTGAATGTCTTCATCAAAACTTTCTGCCGCAATAATTTTTGTAATTTCCGAAAGCAGCTCTGTCTGGAGTGATTTAATTGCTTGTGGATTGTTGACATAAACCTGCCTTGCATCACGACGGGCATTCTCGCGTTCGCGCTCAACCTTGCCCGGATTGGGAACGTTAAAATCGACACTCGCCACAATATCGCGGACCGGCGTATAGCCTTCACGATAAGAGAATGGCGGGATCCATGCCTGCGTCGCGATCACCATGACGATGGTCGCTAGGACACAAAGAAAGACCCGCAGAAGAACGTCCCCCCGGGTAATGGACGACCAGATCTGTGTAGAAAGCTTTGGAATAGGATCCAAGCCCGAAACCCGATGACCACGATGTCTTTTTGACGAGCCAGAATTCACGTTTGTTTTTCTTTCCCGGAGATCGTTTTAATGTCGTCGTATGCGCGGACAATATCCTGCACAAGTCGGTGTCGAACAATGTCTAATTCGGTTAGTTCGACACTTCGAAAGCCATCGATATTACGGAGTCTCGTCACTGCATCCACGAGCCCGCTTTTCTGATGTGGTGGCAGATCGATCTGAGTGATATCTCCGGCGACCACGATTTTAGAACCGATACCCATACGCGTTAAAAACATTTTCATTTGAGCAACCGAAGCATTTTGAGCCTCATCGAGTATGATAAATGCTTCGTTGAGGGTTCTGCCCCGCATATAAGCTAACGGGATGACTTCGATAACATCTTGTTCGGTGTATCTCTTAAACTGTTCATAATCAATGATATCGCGCAGCGCATCTAAAAGGGGGCGAAGATAGGGATTAATTTTTGCTTCGATGTCTCCCGGTAAAAATCCAAGGCTTTCACCCGCCTCGACTGCGGGTCGAACAAGGACAATTTTTTTAATGGCTTCTTTTTTGAGTGCAGCCACAGCCATGGCCACTGCCAAAAAAGTTTTTCCAGTTCCTGCCGGACCGATCCCAAAAACCAGTTCATGGTTTGCGATGGCATCGACATATTGTTGTTGGCCAGCAGTTCGAGGATGAATCTGTCGGGCATCGGCAAGAATTCCGATGGGGAGTTGTTCAGCAACTCCTGGCGTTGCTTGGCTTACATGGGAGAGAATGTCGTTTACATCCTCTGGGAATAAGGCGCCCCGAAGATGTAACCGCTGTTGGAGTTTTTCGATCACTTGCGTTGCCGTGCGTACAGCATCTTCGCTGCCCGCAACATGGATCGATCCATTGCGCGTGATTACAGTCACCCCCAGCGTCTCCCGGATCTGCCGAAGGTGGCGATCACTGGGGCCGAAAAGGGGCATCAGGACTTCAGGGTCGGCGACCGAAATCGTTGCTTCAAACATCAATAAAAAACGGCGGCAGAGCCACCGTAACCGAGTGTGAGCAACCGCTCAACGTGTTCATTCCTCAACTATAACGGATCGGCTCCCCAATAGGCCAGCCTTAGCAGGAATACTGCTAACTGATAGCCAAATAGGAAGTTAGGATCCCCTTTTATCCAACTTTTTATACCAATGGATTTCATTTTTGCGTTTGCGGGGTGAGAAACGCCGGAGTGGGCTACCCCTGCAGTTGCACGCCGCGAGGGTCCATCAAAAAGAAATGCACTCCACGCAAACATCGGGTATCGTGCGTTGTGCGTTATTTCAATGCCAGCAGCCAGAAGATATAGCTTATCGGACCGGCCAACAGTAACGAATCGATCAGGTCCAATACGCCCCCAAAACCTGGTAACCAGCCACTCGAGTCCTTTTGCTGGGCGTTCCGTTTGAGTAAAGATTCAGCAAGATCTCCCAAAACGCCAGCTGCTCCTATCAGCAGTCCATATGCCACCAGTTGCCACCAGGGAAAAGGGGGCATTTGTGTATGGATCCACGCAGGTACCAGTCGGAATGCTAGAAAAGCTCCACCGACTGAAAAAAGGAGTCCACCCAAGACGCCTTCGATTGTTTTTCCTGGGCTGAGTCGTGGTGCCAATCGATGCTTTCCAACGAGTCGGCCTACAGTGTATGCCCCAATATCACCCATCTTCACGGTGAGTAATAGGCTGATCAGCGGGAGGCTTTTCCATTGGTCATCGCTTATGAAGCGTAGCAGGATGAGCACACTGATCAACATCCCGATATAAAAAATACCGAGGACTGAAAGTCCCAGGCTCAGTATTCCATTGCTTTCTGTTTTAAAAAAAACGATTTCGGCAACAATGGCGAGTATACAAGAACCCAGATATGCCATGAGCACAATCCCAAGGTATGCCAGAGGACAGTCCAATGGCTGGATCAGACAAAAATAGGGGATTCCACTTGCCAGGACTACAAAGAAGCTGCCGCAATAAACCACCGCGGACCGCGCTCTACAATCTGCAAAAGTTGTCAGGCGGATAAATTCGCCACTCGCCAACAAGGTCACAAGGAGGGAGATAGGGAAAAGGATGATCCCAGGTTGCGCTACGATTGTGTCGAACCAAAAGAGCCAAATGAAGGCTAAAATCAGCAGGGTTCCTAATGATAATCGCCAGCGTAACACGGTTACTTGGAATCCGATCTGCCGATTTTACAACGCTTTCGTTCTCGGCAGCACGAAAGCGACGCAGTACCCTCTTCACCAAGTAGAGAGACCCCACTCCAGGTGATTACCACGCTTTGGTCTTTGCTCCGACTTAAGTATTCAGCCCGCCGAAACGCCGCTCACGGTTCGCATAGTCCTTAATGGCACTGTGCAGATCGTGTTCACGAAACTCCGGCCAGCAGCAATCCGTTACCCAAATCTCCGCATAACTTATTTGCCAAAGTAAAAAATTACTGATTCGCATTTCACCAGCAGTCCTAATGAGCAGATCAGGATCGGTCATCCCTGTCGTATAAAGACGCTGGTTGATAACGCTTTCCGTTATTTGTTCGGCCTCGAGGTTTCCATTTTGCACCTCTTCGGCAATGTTTTTCACCGCGTCAATAAGCTCCGTTCGTCCTCCATAGTTAATGGCTAGGCAAAGTCGCATTCCTTTGTTGCCACAACTCATAGCAATCGTCTCATCCATTTCCGCCTGCACAGAGGTAGGGATTCCTTCTCGACGACCGATGGTCGAGACGCGGATATCATTGTGCTTGATCGTAGGTCGTTCTTCGACCATATATTGCTCGAGCAGATACATCAAGAAATCGAGTTCTGCCGAAGGACGTTTCCAGTTTTCGCTGGAAAGACAGTAGAGGGTGAGTTGCTCAATGCCAATGCGAGCCGATTCCTCGACTATCGTCCGCACACTTTCAACTCCCTTGCGATGCCCTTCGACGCGAGGCAGGCCCTGCCGCTGAGCCCATCTTCCATTTCCATCCATGATCACCGCGATATGCACGGGCCATTGACGTCGATCAACACCCGCCAAAGAGGAAGGTACAGTCCCAGTTCTAAGAGCGTTTTCGGCAGTACTGGAGTTTATTACAGACACGATAATTTCATTTTTGCAGGTAAAACGCGGTCTCGTCAAACGGTACCCTCAACCTGCCATCAAGCAGAGCCACAACGCTCGATATGTGACCCACAGAGAATCGTCTGCTTTCGCTCCGGCCCAACCGAAACAAAAGTTATGGGGCGTTTTACGTATTGGCTGATAAATTCAAGATATTGTCTTGCCGCTTGTGGCAAATCTTCCAAATGACGGACATCCTCGATATTTTCCTCCCATCCGGGCAGCGTTTCGTAGATCGGCTGCGCATCGCGTAGTTGATCGACATGGCTTGGAAAATCGATTGTTCTTTTTCCGTTGATTTCATAGGCCGTGCATACCTTGAGCTCTTTCAGTCCACTGAGAACATCCAGCAGCATAATCGCTAATTCATCAATTCCGCCCAGACGCACAGAGTAGCGGATTGCGACGCCATCAAGCCAACCACATCTACGGGGTCTGCCCGTCACGGTGCCGTACTCATGGCCTCTTTCCCGTAGATATAACCCAGCTTCGTTGTCTTGCTCACTGGGAAAAGGGCCGCCTCCTACCCGTGTGGAATATGCCTTGACAACGCCGATGATACGGTCGATGAAGCGCCCCGCCACTGCTGAACCAGCGGAAACGCCAACTCCCGAACTGTTGCTGCTAGTGACAAAAGGAAATGTGCCGTGGTCAATATCTAAAAGGGAACCTTGTGCCCCTTCGAAGAGTATCTGTTTTCCGCTTTCAACGGCATTCAGGAGGTAACAATTTGTATCACCCACATAAGGCTTTATCCGCTCGGCATATTCAGCATACTCTTGATAGATGGTCTCTGCATCTAAGGTGTCCCGTAGCGAGTTGTCGAGCGCAGACAACAACTTCTGTTTTACAGCAACAATATGTTCTATACGGTTCTTGAGCGTTGGCCGGAAAAGGTCTCCAAGTCGCAGAGCATAGGACCGGCCGACTTTATCGCGATAGCACGGCCCAATTCCTCGCTGTGTAGTACCGATGTTCTCTCCATCAGCGGTCGATTCATCCAGGAGGCGGTCTTCTGACATGTGCCAGGGGAAGATGACATGCGACCGATCACTAATCAGCAAATTCTCTCCAACGGCCACACCCCGAGCGACGAGGCCATCGATTTCACCTAGAAGCGTTTTGGGATTGATGACGACCCCACCGGTCACAACACACTGGACGCTTGATGTAAGAATTCCACTGGGAATCAGGGAAAGTTTATAAGTTTCTGGCCCGACAACGACGGTATGACCAGCATTGGCTCCTCCTTGGTAGCGAACGACAACTTCGTGTTGTTCGGTCAACAGATCGACCAACTTGCCTTTTGCCTCGTCTCCCCACTGCAATCCGATAACAGACGTTCCAGGCACGCGCACAATCTCCTTAAATGCAGATAAGAGCAGTTTGCGGGACGGAGCCCTAGGATAGGGGCACGGCACAGCGTTCCCTGGTGCAAACCCACGAGTCTATCCGGTGCGAAAAGGACTGACAAGAACTGCAGTGTAAAACGCGATAAATTCCATGGTTCGACGAAAGTAAATCAACGTGTGAGGAGCCAATATCTTACTGTGCCACTTAACCTTGAGGAAATTGGCGACAGTATTCATACATCGCGATAGCGGTGGCCGTTGCCGCATTATGGCTAAAAGGCAGCCCATAGACTGGTATTTCAACCACCTCATCGACCATGGACAGCACAGCTTCTGGAAGGCCATTTCTCTCGTTCCCCACAATTAAAGCAGTCTGCCTGCTAAACTCGTATGTGTAGAGTGAATGGGATGTGGATGCCTGCTCGAGACCCACGAGGCGGTACCCGTCATTGCGTAAAGTCTTCAGGAGTGGCAGGAGTGAACGGTGCATCGAAATTTGCACCCGATCAACCCCATCGCGAGCAATTTTTTCGATCACCCGACCGGTGCCCGCATAAAAGACTTTTGAAACTCCACAACATCCGCAGGTTCTCACAATCCGGGAAAGATTGACATTGCTCCGCATCGGTCCACAAACGACAACAAGTTCACGCGGTCGACCCAACGGATCTGGATTTTTATGGCGCTGATGGAGTCGGTTGCCCACTCCTGCTTCCGCTGGCTCACGCGCCACTCAGCTGTCCTCCCGCTAGGTGGTTTCCCGTTTCAATGCAAGAAGTTTTGCAGCCTGCACGATGCTCTAAGGAATGAGCTACACCCCCGGCCCCACGCGATGCCCCAGATTCTCGAGGCATCGCTGGATAGGCGACGGAACTGTTTTCCGTTTACTTAACGAGGCTGCTGCGGTCGATGCCGACTGAGGTCGAGATCACCGAAGCGGACAGTTTGCTCACTTTCAGGAATACCATCGAAAACGAGCATCAAAAGGTGCTCGAAGTTACCAGGAAGAATGCGATAGAAATTATGTTTCCCATCTCTTCGTGGGTCGACGATCCCCGCATTGCGGAGCATTCCCAGGTGATGACTCACTGCCGGTTGGCTGAGTTGCAGTAACTCGCACAGTGCCCGAACATGCAGTTCCTCGACTTGACTCAGGCTATACAAAATCCGTAATCGGGTTTCATCCGATAGGAGTTTGAAAATCCGCACAAGGTCTTTTGCGAGTTTATCCTGCAACTTGCCGACAGCCGGTGATTCGGCGGACGGATTTACACCAATTGGTGCAACCGTCTTATCGAGTTGAAGGGAAGCGTCGGTTGGTAAAATTTTCGTTCCATCTGTTTTAGTGGCTGTTGCAGTCACAATCAAATTCCTTTCCATACCGAGATGATTTTCTTGGTTTGCGATTGCATCCTTCTTTAGTGTGGATGAGGCAAGACAAACGAAAGGTAACTATGAAACCCAAAGCTTGTTTTATATTGTTGGTCGATTCACCGCGACAGCCACAAAAAAAGTTACTGAAACAGATCACGATAACAGTCATCCAGGAGAGCCACTGGGCGCCTCCCACTGGGCGTCATTGTAACTATCATCGGAGTGGAAGGAAATGATTTGCAGAACAAGAAAGCTTTTTTTAGGAGAAAATATTTTTATGACTCCCAGGTCCCGAAGGCCTTGACAGAGGTTGGTGAAAGCATAGTCTTTCTGCATGCTATCGCTTTCGGGGTGGGGGAGGTTGTTGTCTTTCGCAGGTGTTTTTAGGATAGAGGGTCTTCCCGGTAGCCCGGTGGGCTACTCGACCAACAGGTAGGTGGTCGCCGACCGTTCACTCAATCGGCCGGAACTCCTGATGCCTCAGACAATCCGTAAGCTGTTTCCGCCAGCGGCCTTTGTCGCTTTGATCGGTGCAATTTTCTGGGCGACCTCTCTCGGTACGCTCCCTCCGGCTGAGTTTACTTTCAATAACGGGACTGAGATTAAGTCTCTCGACCCAGCTCAGGTAACAGGGTCTCCTGAAGGTCGCATTGTCCGCGCTTTGTTTGAAGGGCTCTATAGTCCTGACGCTAAAACACTCGAGCCGCGACCGGCGATGGCTCTGACGGCCGACCCCAAGGAGATTCTCACAGAACAGGGCAAAATTTATACCTTCCCGCTCCGTAGGGACGCCGTGTGGTCCGACGGCAAGCCCGTGACTGCCGAAGATTTTCGTTGGTCCTGGCAGCGGCTGTTGCATCCAGAGACAGGTTCCCAATACCACTTTGTTTTGTCTGCCTACGTTGTGAATGCTGCTAAGTACAATGCCGGAATTGTCGACCCCGGAGATCAGGTAGAAATAGAACTTCCAAATCGACCACGATTGCAACAGTTGTTTCCCAGAGGGAAGATGCTGCATGGCAAATTGCTGGAGATTGAGCGGCCAGATGCGTCGGGTGTTTCGGAGATACAAACAGGGAACGAAAAATCGGAGAGCAAAAGAGAATGGATTTATACCGTACAAGTCGATGGGGTGAAGCGGAGATTTAGTCAGCACCCACCCCCAGGCCAAGCTGTCGAAAAATGCCTCCATCTTCTACTCAACTTCAACCAGGTCGGTATCCGGGTGCTTGAGCCCTATCGGTTGCAGGTTGAACTTAAAAGCCCAACGCCTTACTTCCTTTATCTGATGCAGTTTTATGTGACGGTTCCAGTGAATCGAACCTGTATCGAACGCTTTGGCTATCCGGATTGGATACGCCCCGAAAATATCGTCGTTAATGGCCCCTTTCAGATCGATTTCCGGCGGTTGCGTGATCGTATTCGCCTTAAAAAAAATGATCGGTATTGGAATGCATCCGCAGTTCAGTTGCAAACGGTGGATGCCCTTGCAGTCGAGTCCAGCTCGACGGGGCTCAATATGTATCTGGTTGGCGATGTCGATTGGTTGCCATCTCCCCCGAGTGAAGTGATTCCACATCTTGAGGGTCGTCGCGATTATCATTCGATATCATCGCTTTCCATCTATTTTTATAGGTTGAATGTTACACGAAAGCCATTTGATAACCCCCTGGTTCGCATGGCGCTGAGTCGTGCGATTGATCGAAAACGGATCTGCAAGGCAATTTTACGGGCGGGCCAGGAGCCGGCTTACAGTCTCGTACCCCCTGTGTTGCTCCATTATCCTGCGGCGCAGTCTCCCCAGTACAACTTGAAGGCCGCTCGACGGTTGCTTGCCCAAGCAGGCTATCCAGGTGGGCGAGGTCTGAGAAGTATTGAAATTCTGTTTAATACATCCGACGGTCATCGAAAAATTGCCGAGGCCATCCAACAGGATTGGCAGCGATTGGGTGTTGATGTTCGCTTGCGAAATCTGGAGTGGCAGACCTATTTGTCGACCACGCGAAAAATGGAATACGATGTGGCCCGGGCAGGCTGGATTGGCGACTATCCCGACCCGAACACCTTTCTCGATCTTTTTGTGACCGGTG
>CAUZBD010000055.1:0-9139 GCA_963577795.1 Planctomycetota bacterium
AAGTCGTTCTTTTTCTGCAACGTGGACCTTTTCAATTTCAGTCAATTGCGAATCTTTTTGGCTGATCTGCTCATAAAGCTCCTTATTCATATCAATCAAATATTGGAGCATCAGTGGATAGGTCGATGTGCTGGGATCGTCTAATTCTGTTCCCTTATTTCTTTTATAAGTCTCCCCGTACACGTTCTGATTCTGTTCGTATTCCTGCATGATTTCTTCAACCGTAGGACCGGCAGGATCCGGTGGCGCACCCACCAAGCCTTTAAGCTCGTCAACGTTATTTTGTGTTTCTTTTTTCTCTTCATTCTCTACTTTCCATTCATCCTCCGCTTGCTTGCGTGCAATGATGGCGTCTTCCTCACCCTTGTAGAACATGAATGTTGTCACACCCAAGACAATCGACAGCACGACAAATAGAATCAATGCAATGAAAATCGGGGTGGATTCTGCCTTTGTGGACGCCATGACAACCTCTCCTCAATAATGCTTTTGGATGACCCAGGGAAGCGAAAACCAATCTCTATCGTTACAAACGCTACAGACAGTTATTGAGAACGGACTACTAGTGCTTGTTCAACTATCCTACCTCATCAGACAAAAAAAAGCGTGCAGAACTTACGGGCAATGTCCGAAATTTGGATGTAAACCCTGCCCTCATAATAGTTAGGGGCAGCATTATCGTTAAAATTTCATCTCCGCTGCGTGCGACTCCGATCAAACCGCTGTTACCGAGCACCATGTCTTGTTTTTCTGCTAGCGGTCTCGGCGAGGAATGGGCTGGACGTTCGCAACAGAACTAAGTACTTTTCCGCCGCTTTTGCACAACTTTTTGCTCACCCGTGTGCTCTGACACAAACTGCGCGGACGATTTCACCGTCTGAGGCTTGCTATGGCAACTCAATCCAACGCATCCGGAACTTCTTCTCCGATCCTACGTGCTGGTGAGTTTGTGCTACCGGTGGGTCTGATTAGTTGCCTCATTGTTATTCTCGTACCACTGCCTGCAGCGGTGATCGATTTACTGCTCATCGGGAGCATCACGCTCTCGGTGATCGTACTTCTTACGACGATCCATATCCAAAAGCCCCTCGAATTTAGTATCTTTCCTTCATTACTTCTTGCTGTAACTCTCGGCAGACTCGTACTCAATATTGCCACAACACGCTTGATTCTGACACAAGCGGACCATCAAGGAGAGCGGGCCGCCGGCGGAGTCATTGAAGCTTTTGGCGATTTCGTCGCTGGAGGCAATTTGATAGTCGGCATGATTATCTTTGCCATTATCGTCCTTATTCAATTTGTGGTAATCACCAAGGGAGCCGCTCGTATTTCTGAGGTCGCAGCTCGCTTCGCCCTCGATGGAATGCCCGGTCGCCAACAAGCAATTGATGCTGAACTAAACGCAGGAAATATTGATAAAATTTCAGCGCGAAAGCAGCGTGGAGAACTTCATCAGCAGGCTGATTTCCTCGGGGCAATGGATGGGGCAAGTAAATTTGTTCGGGGCGATGCTGTCGCTGGTCTTATGATCACAGTCGTCAATATCTTGGGCGGTCTCGTCATCGGCGTTTTCCAGCTTGGAATGTCTCCAGCCGAAGCCGGAAATCTATTCACCAGATTGACGATCGGCGATGGCTTGGTCAGCCAATTACCCGCGCTGCTTATTGCCCTGGCAGCAGGTCTGCTTGTGACGCGAAGCAGCGCCAGTGCAAACTTGTCCGCGGAGTTAATGAGGCAGCTGTTTTCTCGACCTCGTGCGCTGGCCCTGGCAGCCCTATTCCTGTTTCTCTTGTTGCTGACAGACCTACCAAAAACACCTCTCATTTTTTCAGCTGTCGGATGCATCAGTCTCTCTTTAGTGCTCGTCAAATCTCAAAGAAAATCGGCGAGTGTTGGGGAGCAGCTCAAAAGTAGCTCCACACCACAGATTGAGGAATTGCTCTCTGTCAACCCTTTAGAAATTGAGCTTGGCGTTGGACTCCTCCGCTTAGCAGATCGTTCGCGTGGCGGAAACTTTCTCGATCGCATACCGCAGATCCGCAATAAGATTGCTACTGAAATCGGTATGGTTTTGCCCACTGTACGCGTTCATGACAATCTAGAACTGGAGCCTGATGAATACCGAGTCAAGTTATCTGAGGTGGTCGTAGCTTCAGGAAAAATAAAATCGAGTGCAGAACTTGCAAAGCGTCTTTACGAGACAATCGAAAAACATTCTGCAGAGATATTAAACCGTGACGCAACTCAGTTTCTACTTGACCAAGTAAGACAAAAGCATCCGGTCGTTGTTGAGGAAATCATGAATCACAAAGTTTCGCTTGCGGATGTTCAACAAACACTTCAATTGCTCCTACGGGAACAACTTCCTGTCCGACAAATGACGCTCATCCTCGAAGCACTTGGGGACGTTGCAGATCTAGAAAAGAATCCTGTACTTCGCGCTGAATTCGTTCGCCGTCGGATGGCTCGAACGATTACAGATCGAAATAAAGGTGTCGATGGTGAATTATCTGTGATCCAACTGGATTCTGAGCTTACAGAAACCATTCGCCATGCGCTGCAATACACACCACAGGGTTTTTCTCTTCATGTTTCTTCTGCGCTCATCGATGAAATTGATGAGCAATTGTTGCCACTGCTTAGCGAATCACCAACGGATCAACTGATCTTACTCGTTGCAGGTGATATTCGTCCGGCCGTGCGCCATATCACACAGTGTCGACCTGGCCTAACAGTTCTCGGTTTTGATGAGATTGTTCAAGGAACACCCATACAAACCAAAGCCTTCCTCGAGGAACCCGTCCTGTCCGCAAGATAACGCATCGATGCAGAAAAAAACGAATATCCGTCTCCTGAACCCTTTCAGTCTTTTAGAGAACTGTTTCGTGTTGCCTGCACTGCATGCGGATTTCAAAAAACAATCGATCGGAACATACAATTTTTTTTCTTCATTCAATCCACTCCTGCACAAAATAACGGGAAATTTGAACTGTTCCTGAAGCAGTGCTTTTTGTAAACTCCCGCCCCGAAGTCGGAGCTATTTACGATTGAAACAAATAAGAGTGGGTCGAAACATTTTCATCTTAGCGGTACACATTTAGGGAATTTCCTAAGATTCGACTCAATTATGAGTCGGCAGGCGCCGATTAAATGATGAGAGTCGGCATATCTAGTGCCGTTAAGCTGCAGGGAATAAGCAGAATCTAACGCCGGTCAGGGAGGATCGCATGGCAAATTCAACACGAGCGGGCGAGGACGAAATCCTCGAAGTCTGGAAAATTTTCAAGGCGGACCAGACGAAGAGAGAACTTCGAAACCGCTTGGTTGAAAGATATTTACCGCTTGTGAAGTACAACGGTGAAAGAATATGGGCACGCCTTCCTGAAGGAGTTGAACTAGACGATCTTATCTCCGCAGGTGTCTTTGGCCTCATGGATGCCATTGAGGCATTTGATCTTTCACGTGGAGTGAAATTCGAAACATACTGCGTGCCGCGAATCCGCGGAGCAATGCTGGATGAGTTACGGACGATGGATTGGGTACCCCGACTCGTGCGATCTAAAGCCAGTAAACTGGGGGAAGGTCTTCGGACCCTTGAAGCTCGTCTTGGCCGCTCACCCACGGAAATTGAACTTTCCGAATATATGCAAATCAGCGTGCGTGAACTTGAAAAGATGATGACCGAAGCAAATACAGTCAATTTGGTCAGCCTCAATAAAAAGTGGTACGAAACCGACAGTTACAAGGATGTACGAGAAATTGACATTCTGGAAGATAAAAAGGGAGAGGATCCAACGCGTCGGATTCAAAAAACAGATCTAATGCGTTTGGTCACCAAAGGATTGAACCGGAACGAGCGACTCATCATCATCCTCTATTATTATGAGGAATTGACGATGAAAGAGATCGGTGCCACGCTGGATCTTTCTGAGAGCCGAGTTAGCCAAATGCACAGTTCTATTGTACAGAGGTTACAGGGACAACTCCTGCGACGCCGACCGGAATTCAGTCACGCTTCTTAAGCAGCGAATCGTTAGAACGTACAGCCCAGTACGAACGCGTTCGGCATGGCCAGAACCGTTCGCAAAGAAGATCAATTGGCTTTCCGAAATCTAGCCAATATATTGCGACGATTACCCTGGGGCCGCACGTGCCACGCCGACCAACGTTGCGTCAATTTTTCCAAATCGACCTCCAGTTGGTGCTCAAATTCGTGGAATCCCGCCAGCCCTTTGAGTCGCTGAAGTTCGTGATCGACAGCAATATGCCGACTCGGCGAGGTAGGTTGCTTGCTCATATCCCCTGCTCTCCTCCTGGATGGGTCCTCTCGCCTAGTTATTGCTATTCTACGTAGTGAGCGGTCAAAGAGTTCACTATTGGCTAAAAACGCCTTAATTCACGCTGAATTCAGCTTGTGGACAGCGGGCTGCAAAACAGTCGGCCCGCGGCATGCAGGGGAAGAGATCCGATAATATGCTAGCAACAGTTTCAACCGATCTGGCACTGCCCTCGCCCGCATCCCTTGAGGAGCTGGTACAAACGGTGACACCTCTCTTTACTGTTGCCTCTCTTTACTCCAATTCCTATAATCCGTCGCCACCCGTAGAGAGGCTCTAATCGGCAGATTTTCTTTAGGGGTTAGGCAATTCGAATTGGAGAACATGATCCCATAAATTACGAATGCGATACCTTATAAAATCCTAGTGATGATTATTTCCAAGCGTTTGGTTTTTGCCTTTTTGTGTAGGTAGTCTGAAACCACGAATGGGTAATATCCCATACTGAAAAGCAAAGGTGGAAAATAGCACGTAAGCTGAAAAGATTACCAACATTTCGCAATCCATACGCCAAGGCACGTAGACAGACCAGCAGTCAATAATTGGAAACCCGTTTCATTCACTCAAATAATTTTATTTTTTTATATATCGTGTTTAGGATTCAAATCAGAAGGTAGAATAACAATAGCCAAGCTGCCTTGGCACACTTCCAAACGGAGATAAATACGATGCAGATCCATGGCCCCGCCCACTTGCAAACAACGACTTCAGTGGAGGGAACGCAGTCCCTGCAACCAACCGATGCAGCTAATGAGACCCGTCAAACCGATGGGGTTGCCTCCAACCCGGCTGCCGGTGCTGACGAAATTTCGATCTCGCAAGAGGCAGACCTGCTTTCACGGATTGGAGATGTTCCGGATATCCGCCAAGAGCGGGTCGATCAGATCCGTGCAGAAATCGCAAGTGGCGTCTACGAAACCGAAGAAAGAATTGATACTGCGGTTTCCCGTCTCCTTGATGAAATTGGCTAGAGGCCATTCTTAATGGACCCGTGGTCCGTGCTTGCTCTTTCACACTGCATCGACATACAATTGCAGGATGGAAGATGCTTTTTCTCTCAGTGGCGTCAAGGTGGCCATGACTCCGATGGCCCGTTTTGAGGAGTTTCTGCGAAGCCGTGGAAAACGGGTCACGCAGCAACGACGGGCCATTCTGGAACAGGTGTTCAGCCATCACGAACATTTTGACACGGAAAATCTGCTTGCCGAGTTAGCCCGTGGAAAAAGGGATGCTCGCAAAGTGAGTCGACCTACGGTTTATCGAACTCTGGGCGAACTTGTCGATGCTGGCTTACTGCGAAAAATGAGCCTTAATAACCGATCTGTCTATGAACATGATTACGGTTATCCCCAACACGATCACCTACACTGCGAAACTTGCAATCAACTCTTTGAATTTCAAAGCGACGAGGTTTCGTCAATCAGAGATAACGTCGCGCGGCAGCGCAACTTCAGAGTAACGGGTCATCGACTGATTATTACGGGTGTCTGCGGCGATTGCATGAAGCCGAAAAACCGGCCTTCGCGACGATTGGAAATGGTATAGCCTGCCCGTTGCGATGCTTCTAAGAATTCCGGACGACGGAATACAAAATCGCGTCTTCCTGATCAAGTGCCTTGAGGAATCTGTTTGATGGCTCTGCGGAGAGCAGAAGTGTGCAACAGGCAGCTTCTCCACCGGAAAAAATAACATTATCCATCTCCTCCACGTTAATTTCTTCCTTGCGGAGGCCATCCAACAACCCAGCGAGAACTCCCACGCGATTCAGATGACGAACGATGAGATTGCACCTTGCCTGACCCTGAGCACAAAGATTCACTGCAGCAGGGGGACGGCCAGTTTTTAGAAACACTGTAACTATGCGGACCACCTCACTGGCGATCGCCTCCGAAGCTTCGCTGGTAGAAGCCCCAATATGTGGAGTCGCTGTCAACTGTGCTACCAAATCAAGATCAGGAAAATCGGCTTTACCCCCCGCAGGTTCATTCTCAAAAACATCCAGGCCCACCCGCAACTCTTTTTCGCGTATCGCATCGAGTAGCGCCTTGGAATCGATCAATTCGCCTCGCCCGGCATTGACGAGAATTGCACCTGGTTTGACGGTCGCGAGAAACTCTCGGTTGACGATATGCTTTGTCTCTTCAGAAAGCGCAAGATGCAATGTGATTGCATCGGATTTTCTGGCGACTTCCAGTGGCGTTTCTGCAACCTCCACCGACGGGGGTGGCGAATCCTTCGACAAACTCCGTGACCAGGCCAAAACCTGCATACCCATAGCGGTTGCCCGCTCGGCAACAGCACTTCCAATGGAGCCAAAGCCCAAAATACCCAAGGTTCGTCCGCGGAGTCCCTGGGCGCTACTAAAGCGTTTTTTCTCCCATTGGCCCTTTCTTAAAGCGCAGGTTGCATTGACGATCTGACGATCCGCCGCGATCAGTAAACCCATCGTCAACTCCGCAACTGCGGCCGTATTTTTACCGGGGCAGGTTGCAACATAAATACCTCTCCTGCTGGCCATAGGAAGGTCGATTGTGTTCACACCGGCACCTGCACGAATGACAAGGCTCAAGTCACGACCTCGCTCAAGAGCCTCCGCAGTCACACACGTCGACCGCACAACCAATGCCCCGACACCATCCAAAGCTTCAGGAATTTGCTCCGCAGTCAGATCGGGTTGGCTTAAAACATCGAGACCTAAATCGGCAAGTGCAGCGGCACAATTTGCAGACAACTTATCGGCAATGAGTATTCGCATGACGAGTGATGCCTTTTGAAATTTGTAATAATAGTTTCCGGGAACCAATTCCCGGCGAGAGGCTTTTTTTGATCTTTGGAGTTACATCTGGAAATGCAGTCGTTCTTAAACCTCAACCTCTGCTTGCACATCTGATCGAGAAGCATATTTCTCACGAATAGGACCGACAATCTCCGCAATAAATGCATCAACTTGCTCCGGAGCGCAGCCGACAAAATGTGAAGCGTCTAGGAGAGAATTAAAATCGATGTCTGCAAAGGACTCATCGAGTGCCAATCGCTTGAGTAAATCATTTTCTCCACCTTGCTCCTTGACGACGCGTGCTGCACCTTGGCTGTGGCTGCGGATTTTTTCATGAAGAATTTGTCGATCTCCTCCACCGCGGACGCCCGCCATCAAAATTTCTTCTGTTGCCATAAAAGGCAATTCCTCTGAAAGTCGCTTGGCGATCACCTGGGGATAGACAACCAGTCCCTGGGCCACGTTCTGGTAGAGCTTTAAGATCGCGTCGACCGCCAGAAAAGACTGTGGCAGAACTAACCTTCTCACTGCACTGTCATCCAGCGTTCGTTCCATCCATTGGGTTGCCAATGTCTGAGAAGCGGTCGACTGCAAACCCATGGCAAACCGTGCCAGCGCGCACATCCTTTCGCTACGCATAGGATTTCGCTTATAAGCCATCGCAGAGGATCCCACCTGAGATTTCTCAAAAGGCTCCTCGATTTCTTTGCAATGCTGCAGGAGGCGTAGATCAGTGGCTGCTTTATGACCACTTGCAGCAATACCCCCTAAAACATCCATGACCTGCACATCCACTTTCCGTGGGTATGTTTGGCCGGTTACCGCATAGGTTGCACCGAAGCCCATTTTTTCAGCAACCAATCGCTCGAGCTTCTCTACTTTGTTGTGATCACCATCGAAAAGACTTAAAAAACTCGCCTGCGTACCAGTCGTCCCCTTGGTACTGCGAAAAAGGAGATGCTCAATACGATTCTCGACCTCCTCCAAATCTAAAACAAGATCATAAGCCCACAAACAGGCACGCTTGCCAACAGTCGTCGGCTGTGCAGGCTGCATGTGTGTAAATCCGAGACAAGCCAGATCTCGATATTGGGATGCAAACTGTCCCAAAATATCAATCACCGCCACGAGGCGGTCTCGAACGAGCCCCAGAGCTTCGTGCATTAGCACCAGATCTGCGTTGTCAGTTACAAAACAACTTGTCGCACCGAGGTGAATGATCGGACGCGCAGTGGGACAAAGATCGGCAAAGCCGTGTACGTGCGCCATGACATCATGTCGTAGTTTACGCTCGTAATCGGCAATTTTCTCGTAGTCAATTTGATCCGCATGCGCTCGAAGTTCCGCAAGTTGCGCATCCTCAATGGCGAGGCCCAGTTCTGCTTGCGCTTCGGCCAAGACGACCCATAAGCGACGCCACAGGCGAAATTTCCTGTCATCACTCCAGAGAGAAGCCATCTCCGGCGACGCATAACGGGAAACCAGAGGATTTTGATAGATTTCGTGAGTCATTTTCTTCCATCTGTGTTCAACAAAAAGAACAATCCGTACCGCTTCAGTCTATCTTTTTTTTCTCATGATGGCAGGGGCGGAGGATACTGATTCACCGCAAACCCGCAATGATGGACGATTACGTTTTCGAAAAACCCGAAAAGAAAATATGCTACCGGGGCGGTTCGGCCATCGCCATGCGCTCTGCAATGGGAGGATGGCTGTGAAAGAGAATGACCTTTAAGCGATGAGGATTGGGGTCATCCTTATTTTGCCCGGCCAATTTTGTAAATGCCAAGAGGTAAGCCTCTCGGTCGTTGGTACTCTCAAGTGCAAAGCGATCGGCCTGTCTTTCAAAATGACGGCTGATGCTGTTTAGCAAAGGCTCCAGACAAGTCGACAAGAGATGGATCGTGAGCAACAGGACGGGTAGCACGTAAACTGGTAAATTGGCGTAATCGAGTCCGCCTGCTCCACCGATCCAGACACGCAAAACCAGATCGCAGAGAAAAAACGCAACGAATGAGTACGCACC
>CAUZBD010000056.1:0-9021 GCA_963577795.1 Planctomycetota bacterium
AACTACTTACGGCAGTTCGCGGATGCGGGCGTGGCGGTTGTGGTCGTTGCGGCCGTGGCTCGCCAGAAGGACAGTAAAGGGCGATCAAGCTACGCGGCCGACTCGCTATCACTTGCCAGTTTTCGCGAATCATCGGAGTTGGAGTTTGGGGCCGATGACGCCTTCATTCTCGCGCCTGACTCGAAGGACGCGGAGCGGGTGACGCTCCGGCACCTCAAAGCCCGGCATACCGAACCGAGAGACGTCGAAATGCAATTTGACCGCAAGCGACAGGCGTTTGCACCTGTCGGAACGGCAACCGGTACCGCCAAGCCGGACGGTACGTTACAGGCCACGCTTTTGGATATGTGGAATCGAACCGAACCGGCCGCTGATGACGAGGAGCGCCAAGACGCATGACGAATAGGAACGGATATCCACCAATGCTTAGCGGCTGCGAAGTGCTGACGCCAATGGAGCCGTCTGAGCCACCGCAGTCGGTTGGATCGGCAAACGAAGACGGGAAGTCAAAGCGAAAACCCAAGCATCATAAGACCGCGGGACGCTTCGCGGTGCTAAACGCCTTCGTGGACGTTGTTGCGGGTGAGTTGATTCGGAGCGATATTCTCGTATGGTTTATTCTCTTCCGCGATACCCGTAACGGCACGGCATCGACGTCGCAGGCGGACATCGCGCGACGAGCCAACTTGTCGGTACGAACCGTGGGAACCGCCGTCCGCCGGCTCGCCAAACGCGGCCTGCTGGTGGTGGTGTACCGTGGCGGCCTGAACCGAGGTCCGTCGATGTATCGCGTAACGTCCGACTTGAACGGAGGGCCACGACGGCAATAGCTGTTGCCTGTTGACTGAGGAAATATTGGTGCCGTGACTGCGGCAATAGCTGTTGCCTATATCCCATAAGGGACCATAAGGCGGCCGCCTTGCATCCCCTGGCGGGGAGGCGGCCGCTTGAAGAAAGGAAAGTACGGACATGACAACCGACCCCGCAATACTTGCCCAACTGCAAGCCGCCTGGGGCCGTGCTGCGATCGTCGCACAGCAGCCGCCAATGGGGTGCATGGTTCATATCGACGAACGGCGATGGCTCGACGAGCCGGCGACGGGCCGCCCCGGCTACGTCCGCACTACCTGCCGAGATTGCGGCGCGTTCATCGGTTACCGGCAGACGGACTATCAGGAAAGCAACCAATTACTTGACCAATTGCCGACGGAGATGTGATAATTCCTACATGCCTAAGGAAATGAAAAACTACACGATGATGACCGACGCACTTCGCGAAGCGATCGAGCAAAGCGAGCTGTCTTACAAACGCCTAGAGGCTGAGACCGGTGTCATTCGTCAGTCCCTGATGAGGTTCGCTCGTGGCGAACAATCACTACGGCTTGATATGGCCGACAAGCTGGCCAATTACTTTGGGCTGGAAGTTCGGAAGAGAAAGGTGAAATGATGGCTGTTTACCGCAAGACTGCGACGAAGCCGCTACCGGAGAACGCAGAAATCTCCGTGCGGAAAAACGAGCGATTCGCCCGCTGGAAGGATCGTCGCGGCAAGACCCGTACCGCCAAGGTCACGACCGGCCGAAATGGGGCTGATCGGATCGTCATTCAGACTGCCACCTATACGGCGAAGTTCCGCGATGGACAAGGTATTCTCCGAGAGAAGGCAACAGGCTGTCGCACGAAGGACGGGGCGTTGTCGGTGGAGCGGGACCTCGTCGCTCGATCGGAAAAGGTGAAGGCCGGTATTCTCACACCGGAGGAAGACAGGATTGGCGATCATCAGGTGACCCTGCTTAGCAACCACATCGATGCTTACATCGACCACCAAAACACGAAGGGGTTAAATAAGGCGAGAATCGATAGCACGCGGTCGCGGTTGGAAGGTGTCGCGGATGACTGCGAGTGGAAACGCCTCGCTGATCTGAACGCCTCGAAGCTAGAACGCTGGCTGGTCGATCGCCAACAGGAGGGTGCGCGCGAAGAGGATGGCATGTCCGCCGGAAATCGCAACGAGTACCGGGGCGCATGGGTTGGTTTCGGAAACTGGTGCGTGAAGACGGGACGCCTGCTGAATAATCCGCTGGCCGATGTTCCGAGGGCCGACGCCAAGGCGGGTTGTCGCCGAAAACGACGAGCACTAACCGAGGGTGAGTTGAATCGTTTGCTCGATGCCGCACGCCGTCGTCCGTTGCATGACGCGATGACAGTTCGCACGGGTTCGAACAAAGGAAAGCAACTGGCCAGGGTGAGCGACAAGCGACGTATCGAGCTGGAACGACTCGGCCGAGAGCGAGCGTTGATCTACAAGACCTATCTGCTAACGGGATTGAGGAAGGGAGAACTCGCCTCGCTTACCGTAGGGCAGCTTCATCTTGATGGGGCGATGCCCTACGTCGAGCTAGACGCCGCCGACGAGAAGAACCGACGCGGGGCCGATATGCCATTGCGGGGCGACTTAGTCGGTGAGTTGAGAGAGTGGCTGGCTGGGAAATGGGAAGCGATGCGGCCCAGTACGCTGGTGATCGGCGAGGACGTGCCGGACAGGCTGCCGGCGGATACACCGCTGTTCGACGTGCCAAGCGGCCTGCTGCGGATTCTCGATCGTGACTTAGCGTTTGCTGGTATTCCGAAGAAGGACGATCGTGGCCGGACTGTGGACGTTCACGCCTTGCGGCATACGTTTGGCACGCACTTGAGTGTCGCCGGTGTCGCACCACGAACCGCGCAGGCCGCGATGCGGCATTCGAGCATCGACCTGACGATGAACGTCTACACCGATCCGAGGCTGCTCGATGTGCACGGAGCCTTGGATAAACTGCCGGAGTTGTCGCTCGATACTCCGACTCACGACATGCAGGAAGCGAAGGCGACAGGGACCTGTGATGAGTCGCCGCGAAAGTTTGCACCAGGGTTTGCACCAAAATCTGGCAACGCTAGTAAATCTGTGTCATCTACAGTCACTTTGACCGACTCGGCCGAGACGGCCGGCGCAAAAGAAAACCCCGAGAAACTTAGCGTTTCTCAGGGTTTAAGCGAGTGGAGCGGAAGGGATTTGAACCCTCGACCTCTGCATTGCGAACGCAGCGCTCTCCCAACTGAGCTACCGCCCCGTGTGCGCAAGGTGACTATTGTAAACGTAGTAAAGACACTGTCCAGTAACCGGACGAGTCGACCCAATGCGAACCGTTACGCGCAAAGCCCTGCAGCGCGGAAAAAATATTCCAAATACGCCTCGCGGCGCGCCGGAACAGTCGTGACCGGACGCGTCGGGCAGAGAGAACCGGCTCGCAAAGCCTCTTTGCTTCGCATGGCATTGAGCAGTCCACCGTAGGCTGCAGTTTGGAAACGCAGCGGACCCTTGCGATCGCTGATCTCCGCCCGGGCTCCGGGAACAAGAAGTTCGACGCCACAACTGAAGGCCTGCTGAAAAAAACGTGATTGGCTGAGGCCCCCGGTGAGGACGAAACGTTTCACCGGCCCGGCCTCCGGCGCTTCGGCAAGCATCTCGCGTGCGAGGAGTAAAAGTTCCAGCATAATGGATGCCTGCACACTCGCCGCCCGCTCGCCTGCAGAGAACGATTTCCAGTTGGGTGGGCCACTACCGCCTCTCGGCGCGGGAAGCACCCGATGCAAATTGGCCAGATCCACTTTCCCGATCAATTGGTTGAGCCGGTCGAGATGGCCTGTGTAACGCGCAGCACCACGCTCGACGAAGGCATCGTACCAACTGCAACAATCGGCAAGCATCATCAGGAGCATGCGGTCGGTGTAGAATTCAAAGCAGGCCGCCTTGCCTGCTAAATCTACGTGGGGAGGACAGACGCGGTTGACGGTGCCACTCGTTCCTGCGGAAATCACGATCGTACTGTAATTCCCTTCGGCCAAACCACAGCCGACCCCCGTAGCATGATTGTCCCCGAGTGACGCAATGAGTTGGCCACCTGACAAACGGTCGCAGACCTCCTGCCAACCGGGTTCGCTCCCCTCGGAAGGCCGATTGCGCACGCGCGCGATGCTCCGTCCGCTTTGCACGACACGAGGAAACCATTTTGGCTGCAATTTTCCTTTGCGGATTGCATTTTCAGCTAGCTTTTTTGTCTTCTGATCGAGCAAGCCGTTGCTGATTGCGTCCGAGGTGCTCAGTCGCGATCGACCGGTCAAACGTTCGGCGATCCAGTCGCCGGTGGTCATCACCTGCGCGAGTTCCTTTTTTAGAGTCGATTCTTGCGCGAGGGCCCAGGCGAGTTTTGGCAGAATGAACCGCGGCTCAATGCGACCCACTTGCCGGTCGGCTCCTTTTTTTTCCAGTTCCCGTACTTCGTCAACTGCTGCATTGCACTGCCAACTCAACGCGGGCATTAAGAGTTGATTTTCCCCTCCCAGCAGAACCATATCGTGTTGCCGCACAGCAAAGGAAAGCAGCGGTTTGCGAAATTCCCAACCGTGCTTTTCGAGCGTCGAGAGTAGTGTGATCAACATTCTTGGAACATGTTCGAGTTTGAAGGCGGGTTGGCCGTACCAGCGGGTTGCACCTCGGATAGGCGTATGTGCATACGCTTCTTTTCCCGACTGACTGCGGACACCGAGCGCGAGGCCCGTGGTGCTTAAATCGAATCCGCACCAGGTTGCCACTTCGATTTTTTCTCTGCGTGCCATCCCGTGTTTTTTCCTCATTGATTGAAACGGTAACTCGCGGGTTAACCTCCAGTGGAGGTTGCTAGGATGTATCGTGCCATAGGTCGGTAGGGGATGCAATCGGGACCGGGTTGGACTACCCCCACAGGCAATTGGCCGCTATGCTTGGGGCTCCCAACTGGATGCACGGAGGCAATGGATGAATCTGCCCCTCGCCTTTTTGAAGATGTGTCGCCGAGTGGGAGGCCGTTCCACACTGGCCGACTTGAGCAGCGACCTTTCGGGTCGCGGGCTGCTCATCAAGGCGCTCATACTCCGCCGAGCGTTGCTCCGCATGGTACTGGCCGATGACGAGCGTTGCGTGGGGCTACTCCTGCCGCCCTCCGTTCCTTCCGCGGTGGTCAATGCCACACTGCCGCTCTGCTGCCGCGTTCCGGTCAATCTGAATTACACTCTTTCATCTGATGTTTTGAACCATTGCATTGCCGAAGCGGGCATCCGACATGTACTGACCAGTCAGCGAGTGATGGAAAAACTCGATCTAAAAATCAATGCCGAGTTAGTCTATCTCGAAGATTTTAAGGAACAGATCACACTGGCCGATAAGCTCGTCGGAACTTTACAGGCGGTGCTGATGCCGATCGGAATGCTGGCCCGTCAGTTGGGGATTGCGAATTTAAAGGATGAGGATCTGTTCACGATTATCTTTACTTCCGGTTCGACAGGTGAACCTAAGGGCGTGATGCTCACAGTAGGAAATATCGGTTCGAATGTGACGGCAATCGATAACGTGGTCCACCTGCACAAGGAGGATGTCCTGCTCGGCATCCTGCCGTTCTTTCATGTCTTTGGCTATACAGCTACGCTCTGGACAGTACTCACGCTCCCGCCCAAGGGTATCTATCATTTCTCACCGCTCCAGGCCCGCGAAGTGGGCAAACTCTGCAGGCGTCACCGGGCGACGATTGTGCTTTCTACCCCCACCTTTCTCCGCGGCTATTTGAAGCAGTGTGAGGTAGCAGACTTTGAGCATGTCGATGTATTGGTGACCGGCGCCGAACGACTGCCTGTCGAACTGGCCGATGCTTTTGAGAAAAAATTTGGTATTCGTCCTATCGAGGGTTATGGAACGACAGAACTCTCACCACTCTCCGCACTCAATATTCCACCCAGCCGCGCCCGAGGCAATCCTGGTGAAGGAGTCCGCGAGGGGACGATCGGACGGGCGATCCCGGGTGTCGATGCCAAGATCGTCCATACCGAGACAGGCGAAGATCTTCCAGCCGGTGCCGAGGGGATGCTGCTGTTTCGCGGACCGAACGTGATGCAGGGTTATTTGAATGACCCTGAGAAGACGGCCGAATCGATGCGCGACGGATGGTACGTCACCGGCGATATTGCCAAAATCGATGCCGATGGTTTTATCTGGATCACGGGTCGTGAAAGTCGCTTTTCAAAAATCGGCGGTGAAATGGTGCCGCATTTGAAAATCGAGGATGTGATTACCGAACTTCTTTTCGGTGATCACGACGACGAACATGAGAAAGAAGTCGTCGTCACGGCTGTCCCTGACGTTCGCAAGGGTGAGCGGATTGTGGTGCTGTATGTTCAACTTGCCAAACCACCGGAAGAAATTTGCCGCTTGCTTGTTCAGGCAGGGCTCCCACCTCTCTGGATTCCCTCGGCAGATAGTTTTCTCCAAGTTGCTGCAATTCCCGTACTCGGCACCGGGAAATTAGATCTCAAGGGTCTGAAAGAATTGGCACTGGCCAAATTCACAACCTAATTGGAAATCGCAGTGTTCGCGATTTTCGGATCGGCAGGCGTTGTGCGGAGTGAGATGGCACGCGCAGTCCCTTTATCTTCATCCTTTGGCTGGCCAGAGTAGTGATTCTGTGCGCGTCGATAGACGGCTCCAGCGTGCCGGGCGAATTCTTGTTGGGTTGGCTCGTTGACTTCAGCAAGCCGCATGGCAAGGTGCTGCACGCCCGGACCATTCTCTTCGGTCGTACGTGACAGTTTGGTGACAAAGTGGGCCGTCTCGGAGAAATTTAAGTCGGTCGTATTGCCGATCATGTACTGGAAGGTTCGAGCAATCAGGTCAACGCCCACATTCTTCACATCAACAAACATGTCGAGTTGTGCACGAACAAAGGGACGGCCCGATTGATCGGTCGTAAAATCAGAGTGGAGCACCAGTAAGCAATCGGCACGGATCGGCCGTTTGGTCAGGCTGCCGGTGTAGGCGCCCTGACCATAAAGGATGTGAACCTTTTGATCTCCGTAGAGAAATTCAAGAGTACCTTCCGTCCCTTCGCCATCGGCAGCGTTAAACTGTAGCGGCCCCTTGCGGGTAATGCTCATGTCCGTTGCGTCCATCATTTGCCAAATGCTGACGATCACTTCCGGATGCCGGATGAGGAACATATAGTAGCGCGGATCGCAATCGATAATCTGCGGAGTCATTCGCTTAAAGACACTGGTGTTTTCGATCACGGAGTTGGCTTTCTGCCGGGCTGCCACATCGAGTCGATCGAACGGTATTTCGGCAATGGCCTCTGTTCGCGAACTATTCGTGCGCAAGAAGAATGGTGATGCAGCGTGCATTTCGTTCGCCAAACCGCCGATCCCACTCGCCAAAACTGCAAGAGTGCAGATGAGCAAATGCATTTTCCGCTTCTTGAAAAATCTGCGCAGCATTTCACCGTTTCTGGATTGATCGAAGCGTACAGTTTCCTTCACTCGCATCATTATGCCGTACCGTTACCGTCTTGGTGGTTCACCGTTCCAATTATTCGGTTCAGGCAAGCCGATGGGGTCAGTTAATTTTGGTAAACTTGTCAAAGCGGCTCCGCCTGACAACGACCAAGCGAGTGAACGATGGTTAACTACGCATCGCTAGCTGGTAGAGTTGCGGAAAAACAAAGATAAAGAGTGAACGCCGCGACCCGAACGCTGGCATTGCCTTCAGCGAACGCACTGCATGCGCAGGTCGATACGATTTTAGAACTCGGTAGACAGTCGACTAGACGGAGCGAGTTTAGCGTCGACTTGTTTTTTCGCCCGGGAGAGTGGCAAGCAGCGCAGTGGGTGCCAGACGTTCGACCTGGCTGACGTTCACATGGTTCTTTTTTAGCCGAGGCATGTAACCGCGCGATCCGGACACACCGACGACTTTGCCGATGTGGGGTTGAAGATCGACGCCCAGTCCGGGACTGACAAACATCAGTACCTTCCCTTTAACGTCCGTGAGCGCATATTTTGGCGCACCGCTTCGCTTCGAGACGACGGGAGTCAAACGACCCACGCCAGAAAAGTCAGGAATCTTTTCGAGGGGATTATCCCTGGAAACCGCCAGCGGTATAGATGCACCCGCATTGGTGGTTGGGTCCGGTGTCGTCAGGGAGAGATAATTTTGTTGTAGCTGTTCAAAACGTGCGATCTCATCACAGATTAATCGTGCTCGACCGCGGTCGAGTGCCGTTTCCGCCTGCTCAAGTTGTTGGGTGGCCTGCGCTTTGAGTGCGTCGAAATTCCACTGCGCTACAGGACCAGTCACAATCAGCGAAAGGGCCAAATCCATCCGCTGGTCGCTAATTTCGGCAGGCGATACGCGCGGTGCACCGGCAACCATTCCCCTCTGCGTTTGGGGTGGAATTGGCGATTGATAGTCTTGAAGATGAATGTCTGTTTCTCTAGCAGACACACCACTGGACGGTTGGCCGCTTGCGTCGGTCACGTCGGGTCCGAATACCCAGCGAAATTCTCCGCTCGGTGGCGCCACTTTGAACATCGTTTGTGGCATACCATTTTGGGGATCGACAAACTTGCGTTCACCCAGCACCTGCAGATATTCGCCGCGACGAAGATGGACCTGTTGTTCATGAAATTCGTCGTTCAGACGACTACCGATACGTGCGGCGACTCCCGCCACCATCACTTCTGCCAGGTTGTCATCGCCGATTTTCAGACATTCGGCCGGTACCCAGGAAAAACTTCCCCGAGGAGGACGGATGGCATACCAATCTCCCGAATCGTGCCGATAGATTTCGACCCGCTGACCATGATGGAGCACATCGGTTGCGTAGTGCTGCTGCGAGGGCCCGCTGCGAACGGCGGTATTATCGCGAAGCACAATTGCCGTGAAGGGGAATGCCTCACTACCGCTCGCGTCAGAGCCCAAATAATTTGTGGTGGTCAGTGCGAGGCTGAGTGATACCCAGAGCAGAATTCGCATCGCAGGAAAAATCCAAAAGGGTAAAGTGGCGAGCCAATAAAAGTAAAAAGACGCTAAAGAGTGGAGCACTTGTAGCGGAATCGATCCAGGGGAACAACAGCACCTCGGTGTGAGTCGTCTCACATTAAGCCGGCTAGTTTGCATCCCGAG
>CAUZBD010000057.1:0-8962 GCA_963577795.1 Planctomycetota bacterium
CGGACAGCGGAAGGGATTGGGGATCGCGTTCGGGCAACCGCGCTATGTCGTGCGAATCGATGCAGACAATCAACAGGTCGTTTTAGGCACGAAAGAAGAATTGGCACGTAGGCAACTCACTGCCTCCCAGACCAATTGGCTGATCGATCCGCCTGAAAAACCGTTTCGTTGCGAGGTACAAATTCGCTACAACAGCCCAAGCGTACCAGCGATCGTACGCATCCATGACGACGAGCGATTGAGCGTTCAGTTCGACGATCCTTGCTATGGGGTTGCCCCCGGCCAGGCAGTCGTTTGCTATGAAGGAACCCGCGTTTTAGGCGGTGGTTGGATCGACACCTAGACTACCCCACTAAGCCTGAAAGAATCGATCTTTTCTTACAGCGTGAAGTCTGGCAGACTCTCGTGCGTACCGGAAACAGGGAGATCCTACGATGCGCTCAAATACTTATCAGTTTCTGCTGTTGTTGACCGTTCTTATCGGGACGGAATTTCTTTTCGGCCTGACAGGATTTTCCGAGGAGAATGCGGGGACAGATAAAATAGAGACTGCGGCTGATTCTGCACTCTCGCACAAACTTGCCTCGCCCCGACAAACATTCAAAACTTTTTTCGGTGCTTTCAAGGAAGGTGGCAATCCCAAAAATGCCGCCCTTGCTCTCAACCTTTCAAAAATTCCTTCCAATGTCCGCTCAACCGTCGGTGCCCACGATGCTTTTCTACTCAAGGAAGTCATCGATCGCATGGTTTACGTGCAGTACTACCAGGTACCTGATGACCCGGAAAGCAAGACGCCCTTTCGACTCAGTCAGATTGCAACCAAGCTTAAGGGTGCCGACGAAGATGACGCATCTCTCATTGAAATTGCACCCGACAAGGATGGCTACTGGCGGTTCACAGCGGACACAGTCGCTGCAATCGATGGTCTTTATCAGAGATGGAAAAATCGCCCCGCTGTCGACGGTGTGATCCAGGTAAAGCCTCCTATTCTGACCCCCTTTTGGTTTCGACAACTGTTCCCCACACAACTGACCAATACGCATTTCTTACTTGACGATTATCAATGGATTTGTCTTTTCGCGCTGATCTTTATCGGCTTCCTCGTCGACCGATTGACTCGCTTCGTCCTTACCCAATTGATGCGTTTTTTTGATAAAAAGCAGGGAACCACGATTGAGAGTAAAATTTTTCGCCCCGTGGGTCTGCTCACGCAAGGATACATCTGGTACGAGGGTACCAAACTGCTTGGACTTCCAGATTTTGCCCTCAGCGTTTTACTGGTCGCACTCAAGGTATTTACGGTAATCGCAGCAATCTGGACCAGCTTTTTGCTGATCGACGTGGCACGCGGTTATCTGTTCCGAAAAGCGCAGCACACGCCGAGTAAATTTGACGATTTGCTCGTCCAACTCGCTTCAAAATCGCTCAAGGTATTTGTGATTTGCGTTGGCATTCTGACCGCCGCGCAGGCCTTTGGCCTGCCGATCGCCGGTTTGATCGGGGGTATGGGAATCGGGGGTGCCGCCATCGCGTTGGCATCGAAAGATACTTTTTCTAATTTTTTTGGCTCGTTCACGGTACTCGCTGATCGTCCGTTTGAAGTCGGCGACTGGGTTCTCACAAATAACGTGGAAGGCAGTGTGGAGGCAGTCGGTTTTCGCAGCACGCAGATTCGCACTTTCTACAATTCGCTCATTACGCTACCCAATAGTTTGCTCACTACCACACCGGTCGACAATATGGGTGCCCGCAGGTACCGCCGCATCAAAACATTTCTGGGAGTGCAATACGATACGACACCCGAACAAATGGATGCCTTCTGCGAAGGTATTCGTGAACTGATTCGCCGTCATCCCTATACCCGAAAAGACTACTACCATGTCTATTTCAATCAATTCAGCGAGAGCAGCTTAAACGTCTTACTCTATTGTTTTCTTGAATGTCCTGACTGGGCCATTGAGTTGCGCGAGCGGCATCGACTCTTTAACGATATTTTGCGACTGGCACAGAAACTGCAAGTTGGATTTGCGTTTCCCACACGGACGTTGCATATGTTCAATCATCAGGATGATCCGTTACCACCAGACGAAACACCGATCTCCGACCCCACCAAGGAAGGACAACTCCTAGCGGCACAAATAGCCGGGCCGCTACAGGGTATGCAGGAACGACCGGGACCTGTATCTTTTTCAGGACCGAGTAATATCGGAGGTACTGGGACGGGATAGACACGAGCAACCTAGCCCGTGATGATGCAGTGACACAGCGGGCAAAAAGGGTACGCATGACGGTCGGCGATGCATCCTTGCGAAAATCAGAATATCAGACGGTGATTCAAGCTGCCGGTTTTTGCCGTTCCCTTGGTGCTACCCTGATTGAGCTTTCTGGAGAGGATCACGCACCATTTCTCCACAATCTCTGTACCGCTGATATCAATGGACTCCAAGCTGGGGAAGGTTGTGAACTCTTTTTTACCGATGTTCGTGGAAAAACGATTGGCTACGGATGGGCATTCGTCAGTCGCCGATCGATCCTGCTCTCTACGGTTCCGGATCAGGCCAGCGTTCTGCTCCCGCATCTAGACCGCTATCTCATCCGTGAAGATGTCCAGATTTTTGATCGAAGTAACGCTTGGCAACAATGGGCTCTCTGTGGGCCGCAAGCGGAAATATTCTGCCAAGAAAAGTTGAGCCTGCAACTCGATCCGCAAAATCTATCCCATGGGCGTACAACATTTGAAGGCCTCGACCTTCACTGTTGCCGAACTAAATTTTTTGGTCTACCCGGCTTCCTGCTGCAGATCGAGACATCCTCGTGCGGGCCACTTGCCACCGCGCTCGCTTCCATGGCTGCTGATTGCGCTGTGTCGGTTTTTCAATTTCTGCGTATTCAGGCGGGTTCGCCACTGTTTGGTATCGATATTACACCAAAAAATCTTCCTCAGGAGATCGATCGCGATGCCCAAGCGATTAGCTTTACCAAAGGCTGCTATCTCGGCCAAGAAACCGTCGCAAGGATTGACGCGCTCGGACAGGTTCAGCAATTTCTCCGCCGTTTGAAGTTTCCTGAGGCAAAGGAACTGCCTCCTGCGGGTACACTGCTCGAGGTGGATGGACAAAAAGCAGGCCACGTCACGAGTGTCAGCAAGTCTCCTGAAGACGGTTACGTTGTGGCACTCGGAATGATTCGCTGTGCCCATGCCGGTGCAGGCACGCAGTTGTCGAGTGCGACGGGAAAGGCAGAAGTTCTCTAAGCGTGACTGTTTTATATATCGACTCTGGCGGCACCCACGCACAACAGACACCCGCTCATGATGCATCCATTTCGCAATCAAAAGCATCTTGAAAGTGGACCACTTCTGGTTGCGCCCGCGCAACTGGCCAAAGGATCGACACCACATCAAATCGCGCCGGGTACTCGGTTAATTGGTGAATCGTACGGTACTGAACCGCCAGTTGACTCAATTTGCGCTGCTTCCGTCTATCGACAGCCTCCTCTGGGTATCCCATTGCCTGCCCGGTCCGCGTTTTGACCTCAATAAATACAAGCGTTGGCCCCCGGATAGCGCGTGGATCGACCGCAACCAGATCAATCTCGCCCAGAGCGGAGCGGTGGGAACGGGCTACGATCTTGTAGCCTTTTTTTTTGAGGAAGCGGGCAGCCAGGGTCTCGCCCTGTTGCCCGAGCGTACGGGAACGTCGAAAAAAGCGCAGCCATTCGAGTCGCATCGAGCAAGCGCCTGTCAGACCCGATTAATAAAAACTATTTCTTTTGATCCATCCGCCGCTCTTTGAGGCGTACGGATTTACCGACTCGATCGCGGAGAAAATAAAGTTTAGCTCGACGCGCAACGCCTTTCCGCTTCACTTCAATCTTCGCAACGCGTGGCGAATGCAGAGGAAACTTACGCTCAACTCCTTCGCCTCCCACAACGCGACGAACGGTAAACATCGCCCGCGTCCCCGAACCGCTTCGCGCGATCACCGTACCGTTGAAAACTTGAATCCTCTCTTTATCGCCTTCCAAAATCCGAGTATGCACATCGACAGTATCGCCAATCTCAAATTCGGAGGGTTCCGGTTTGAGGCTTTGTTTCTCGACCAACTCTAAAATTTGCTGACTCATAACACTCTTCCTTAGCCGATATTCTTAGTTATTTGATTTTCACGTTCGATTAAATCGGCCCGTTTTCGACGAGTCCGATCAAGACTTTCTTGCGTTCGCCAGCGAGCAATCTCTTCGTGATTGCCACTGAGTAAAACTTCGGGCACATCCAAACCTCGATAACTCCGTGGCCGCGTGTATTGTGAAAATTCAATCCGATGACGATTCACTCCAGAGAACGAATCATTTTCTGAACTTTCAGCATCTCCTAAAACTCCTGGCACGAGGCGGACCAATGTATCGATCAAGACCATCGCACCGACCTCACCCCCATTGAGTACGTAATCTCCTATTGAAACTTCATCTGGCTGGAGAATTTCTCTGACCCTCTCATCAAATCCCTCGTAGCGACCACACAGCAGTGTAAGTTGTGGTTTTGCCGACAACGATTCTACAACTGCCTGATCCAACCGACGTCCTTGGGGCGTAAGCATCACCAAATGACTCGGTGTTGCCTGCGCGGCCTGGACGGCCTCGACTGCTTCAACCACTGGTTCCGCTTTGAGCACCATTCCTGGACCACCACCAAACGGACGGTCATCGACCGCGGAATGAGGTCCGGTCGCCCAGTCGCGGAGATTATGCAACTGCACCTGAACGAGCCCCGCGTCAATCGCACGACGCAACAAACTCTGTCCCAGATACCCCGGGAATATTTCCGGGAAAAGGGTCAACACATCAAACCGCATGATCGGTCACTCGCTTTTATCTTCTTTAGCTTTAGCCGCCGGGTCACCTTCTGCGGCAACCTCTTCCTCCGCTGCACTGGCTGCAGCTTCCGTTGTTTCGGCGGTTTCACTTTTTGTAGCTTTGCTCTCCGCGGTTCCACTTTCTACAGAGACCTCTTTTTTTTCTGCCGCCGATTCGTCAACAGGAGCGGCGGGAGCCTCTGCTTCTTTAGTCGCCTCGGCCGGTACTTCGGCTCCTTCAGGTTCAGGAACGTACGCCGGGGTACCAAACGCGGGAATCACTCGCGGTCCGGTTCGTGCCGCCAAAGCAGCATCACGAGCCGCCACGTGCGTTCCTTCCGGGCCGTACTTTTTGAAGAGTACTTTGACTTTGTCGCTCATCTGGGCGCCGACGCCAAGCCAATAAGAAAACCGGTCGTGATTTAATTCAGCCCGGGCATCCGTCTCCGAGATCATCGGATCGTATGTTCCCAATTCCTCCAGTACCCGACCATCGCGTGGTGCGCGACTGTCAACGGCACAGATCCGGAAAAAGGGTTGGTGTTTCCGCCCCAGCTTTTTCATGCGAATTCTGACTGCCACCGCTTTATCTCCTAAGTCCACATATGATTCGAGACCCGCCATTGTGCCCTTTTAGCGGGGGAAATGTCAGCCCTCTCTCCCCTTTTTTTGCCACCGGCAGCAACCCTATGAGGTGAGTCCAACCAGCGGGCGGGAAATGCACTATTCCGGGCCACTGCGAAGAGACCGATTTTTACGTCGCACCTCTTTTTCTCGCTGTTTTTTTAACTTTTGGCGTTCTTTATTCGACAATCGCTTTCCGGTTCCCTGTTTCGTCTTGGCGAGTTTGCCCCCGGGATTGGCCATGGCTTGGGCCTGCATTTCCTTTGCCATTTTCATACGCTCCCGCATACCC
Organism: Planctomycetota bacterium; assembly: GCA_963577795.1. Lineage (GTDB taxonomy): Bacteria > Planctomycetota > Planctomycetia > Pirellulales > UBA7805 > UBA7805. The sequence continues at coordinate 5,770 of CAUZBD010000057.1, forward strand.
TTTCCCGCCAGCTGCTTCATCATGCCAGCCATACCGTCGAATTGTTTGACAAGATCGTTCACCTCTCCTGCCGAAACACCCGACCCGGCAGCGATCCGGCGACGACGCGCCGGGTCGACGACCTTGACCGGATTGCGCCGCTCTTCAGCTGTCATTGAATCGATAATACCAAACAGCCGTTTCATATCCTGTTCGACATCAGCCCCCTCCATCATTTCAGTCATCCCGCCGTCCATTCCGAGCATGCCCATTACTTTGCCCATCGGCCCGAGGCGGGTGACCTGCGAAAGCTGCTTGCGGAAATCGTCGAGCGTAAACTCGCCCTTTTGCATGCGCTCTTCCTGGCGCTCCATCTCACCCTGATCAAATTTCTTCTGAGCCTGTTCTACCAGCGAAAGAACATCGCCCATCCCTAAAATCCGGCCAGCCAGACGATCCGGATGAAACTCTTCGAGTCCGTCGAGATGTTCTCCGGTTCCGATAAACTTAATCGGCACTCCGGTTACATGTTTGACAGAAAGAGCAGCACCGCCACGGGCATCGCCATCAAGTTTGGTCATGATGCAGCCATCAAGTTCAAGCGCATCGTTGAACCCTTTGGCACTTTTAACGGCATCCTGCCCTGTCATTCCATCCACAACCAAGTAGACCTGATCGGGTTGCACCTGCCGGTCAATCGATGACAACTCCGCCATTAACTCTTCGTCTATGGCCAAGCGGCCAGCCGTATCCAGAATAAGAACGTCAACCTCTTGCCGTTCGGCTGCGGTCCGTGCCGCACGACAAACCGCAACAGGATCTTTCATCTCGCGCTGTGAGAACACAGGCACACCGATTTGCTCGCCGAGTACATGGAGTTGGTCAATCGCCGCCGGTCGCTGCAGATCTGCCGCACAAAGCATTGGTTTTTTATTGAGCTCAAGGATGCGTTGTGCAATTTTGGCACAGGACGTTGTCTTACCCGAACCCTGCAAACCGCACAGCATCAGGACGGTCACCCCGCTCCGTAGATGCAGGTCGTGATCGACCGGACCCATTAACTGAATGAGTTCCTCGTGGACAATTCCGATGACTTGCTGACTCGGATCAAGACTCTTGAGCACGCGTTCACCGACGGCTTGCTCGGTAACGCGGGCCATGAAATCGCGAACCGCTGAAAAACTCACGTCCGCTTCGAGCAACGCTTCGCGGACTTGCGCCAAACCATCGCGCATATTTGCTTCGGTGAGTTTTCCGCGACCGCGAAGCGATCGGAAGGCGCCGGAGAGATTTTTCTGGAGTGCGTCAAACATGGTTTAATTAAGCTGAAAATAGCCGATGGGATCCCAAAGGCGAAAACGATTTCCAGGCAACGGAAATGCCTTAGAATGGCTGCAAGCTCTAGAGTCTACCGCATCTTGTGGTCGATTGGCAATCCACAGTATTCGCGATTTGGACAAGATCTCTTAGGCACGATCTCGCCCTGAAGTCAACGAAAAAGCTCTTCGAGTCCTTTTTGCAATCCACGATCAAGCGCATCGTTCAGCAAACCGCCGGCAGCACCCTGCAGCATCTGCTTGCTCAGTTGGCCAATTGCTTTTGGATCAAGTTTTGGATTCTGAACCGTTCCGCGAATAGGAACCTTGAGCGTTTGGCCAGCAAGCCCACGAAGGATCGGATCGCGATCAACCCATTTCTGACGGATGGGTATTTCAGCCACCATATCCAAGGTGTGATCCAGGCCCACCGATCCGCTTGTCCTTACGATAACATCCCCCACTTCAACCTCAAAATTGCGGTGCTCGATGCGTCCCTCCACCATGCGGAAAGGGATCTCTTGTGGAGCAATTTTTAAAACCGGCTGGTTGGCCGTTGGTCTTCGATGGATGATCGCGTCGACTTTGGCGGCGATGGATGCAATCTTCTGCGTCACAGGGCCAGGACGAATCTGCGCTTCATGGATCGTGAACGTGCCCTCGAGCGTCCCTGTGCGCGGCGCTGCGAGGGGAATGACCGATCGCGTTAGTTGAATTGAAAACTGGCCCTCTGCTCGCGTAGCATCAGCCATCACGGGAGCCAGATACTGCAACCAATCGCGACATAACTCTTCGGTAATAAGTGCATGCGAAAGGGCGGTGTCCTGACTTAAAAGAAGCACTGCCGGACCGCTATCGAATCGCACAAACGGTACGGTCCGTAATTGCCCACCACCGAAAGGGATTTCAAGACGCGTCCCGCGCACAATCCCTTTTTCTAGTTCCGCCCGAAATGCCCCCTGACCACCACGGAGACCGAAGCACTGAAGAAAGTCCCACGAAAACCCAGCCCCTGCTTGGATACCTTTCCACCAGTCTCCGGTAGACTCTGCACTGGCTGCAGGATCGATGGCTGCAGGATCGATCGCGAGCGGTCCGCGATAAAAAATAGGCCGGGTTCCCTTGCCGACCATCACTAACTGATCATCGGTGTGCGTATTCAGCAGCCGAGTCACCTGGGCGAGATCATAGAGCAACTGCCCCTCAAGGTTTACAACGGGTCGCTGGGAAACCCCTTCGATGGTTCCCGCCAAGTCCTGGACTGCGAGGCCACGCGAACCGGTTGTCAGCCGTTCAATCTGTAGACGATCTTCTGCATGATCATACACCAGGCGGCCGCTCAGAGTGAGTTGTTGATCTTGCCAAATGGGATCGAGTCGCGTCGGCTTTATTTGTAACTCACTTCCACGAGTGGCGATCAAAGCATCCTTACGCACTGCGGGCTGAATAGAAAAATTTCGGATCGCCAACTCGGGCTCCAAAGCAATCATCCGATCGTTACTTTCCAACGCAAACTTGCCTTCTGCTTTTCCGCTAACAGAAAAAGCGCTGTCTTTCTGGCTTGAAACAATCCAGGGCTGCAGTGAGGCAAGGTCACCGCGGAAAAAGACTGTCCCGGTCGCCACTGGGAATTTTTGTCCCTTGGTCTGCTGTGCTTCGATCACCGGAATTTGAACGTTCAACTTTTCGGTCCAAACGGCAAATGCGGGTGCGCGTAGTGCGAGAGCGACGTCTGCGATCTGATTGTTGACTCGATCCCATCTCCCACTGCCGGTAAGAATGAGACTCGGTTGCTCGATTTGCCCCGTCTGAAGTGGGAGCTTTAAATTCTTGATTTCGATATGCGCCTGCTCCAATTGAATATCGGTTGCAGCAAACCGTCCTCGCAACTCCGCTTC
>CAUZBD010000058.1:0-8920 GCA_963577795.1 Planctomycetota bacterium
TGAGGGAGCGTTCGTTGAGGGCGACCCGCATTCCCTTTCCACCGCCGCCGGCAGACGCTTTGACCAGTACCGGGTATCCAATCTCCCGGGCAACGGAAAGGGTGATTTCCTCATCTTCAATCAACCCATCGCTTCCCGGAACCACTGGTACCTCCGCTTTGCGGGCGAGTTTACGGGCCTCGTTCTTATCGCCCAACATCATCATCGCTTCGGGCGAGGGTCCGATAAAATCAATCTGGCAACTGCGACAAATCTCGTTGAAATGCGCATTTTCCGCAAGGAATCCATACCCGGGATGAATTGCTTGAACGTTGCCGACTTCGGCCGCACTGATGATGCGATCGATTTTCAGATAGCTTTCGCTGCTCTTGGCCGGACCGACACAGAATGCCTCATCGGCGAGTTCGAGATAATGCGCTCCACGATCTGCTTCGCTATAAATCGCAACGGTCTCAATCCCCAATTCGCGACACGCCCGGATAATCCGGAGAGCAATTTCGCCGCGATTTGCTATCAGAATGCGCTTATACATAGGGGTCGCTACGCTGAAACATCAACTTTGAAGAGCGGTTGCCCAAATTCGACTGGATCGCCGTTGGCAACGAGAACCGCAGCGACCTTGCCCGAAACTTCGGCTGGAATTTCGTTGAACACTTTCATCGCTTCGATAATACAAACTGTCGATTCGGGACCCACGTGGTCTCCCACTTTCACAAAGGGATCCGAATCGGTCCCAGAAGCTGTATAAAACGTGCCTACAATGGGACTTGTTATCACCGCAAGTTGGGAATCCCCCGCCGCGGGTGCGGCAGAATCTTCCACTTTGGCTTCCGGCCCTGCAGCCGGAAGTGGAGCTTGTGGCGGAGGCGTCTGATAGACAACCTCACCACTGCGACGGAGCCGAATCCGCTGCTCGCCCTGTTCTAAATCGACCTCTGCGAGATCGTGATCTTTCATTAATTGCACAAGACGACGGATCCTCTTGATATCGAAGACATCGCCTGAACTGGAAGCTGTCATCGTCATTCTCCCTGTCTGCCTCAACCTAACGTGACATGCGAATCGTCCCAACCTTTGGGCACATCGGACAACACCTCGCGACCATCACGCGTCACAAGGACATCGTCTTCTATCCGCACCCCTCCAATCCCGGGCAGGTAGATGCCCGGTTCCACAGTCACCATCATCCCGGCCTTCAGTGGCCGATCACAACCACCAGCCAGACGCGGGCCCTCGTGGATATCGAGCCCAATCCCATGCCCTAAACCGTGGCCAAAAAACTTTCCGAAGCCACCACTACTTAGGACCTTTCGCGCCACCGCATCGACCGTACTACAAAGGACACCCGGTCGAATCGAATCAATTGCCCGCTGCTGGGCTTTAAGCACAAGTCGATACACACGCTCAAGTTTCGGCGAAATTTTACCGGTCACCAATACCCTCGTCAAGTCGCTCTTGTATCCACCACGCTCGTCGGCCCCCCAATCGATCAGTAGCAGTCCATGCGACTCGATAGTGACTGACTCCGGCCTGGCATGGGGCAATGCTGCCCGAGGCCCACAGGCAACGATCGGTGGAAAGCTACAACCTCGACCGCCAAAAAGTCTGATTTGATTCTCCAATCCATGGGCGACCGACCGCTCGGTCTCGGAACCTCGCAGACCGCAACGGGCAACCGCAAACGCACGCTGGGCAATGTCGACCGCCTCACGAATAGCGCGAATCTCCTCGCGATCCTTGACCATCCGCAACGCTTCCACCCGCCCATCGCACGCCACCCAATCCACCTTTGGGATCTCTTCGCATAATCGCGCGTGCATCTGCACACTCATCGCACTCGACTCAAATCCAACACTGCTCTGTCGAACTTTGCGAAGCGTTTTCCGTATCGCCTCGAACATCGCAGTCCCCGGCGAGCGAATCTCGAGATTCAAGTCGGGGCACTCCTGCTGCAGTTGTATGGTGTAGCGAGGATCCGAGAGCATCACCTCCTTGTCGGGCAAAAAAAGCAGAAAGCTGTCGTCTCCGGTAAACCCGGTCAGGTAGGTCACATTGGTAAAATCCGTAACGAGAAAAGATCTGGCGCCTGTATCTTTCAAGCTCCGTCGCAATTTGTCTCGTCGAACCTGGAAGCGACTCATTCTTTTTCCTTAACAAAACCGTAGCCCAAACGAAAATAGCGGATCAAGTATTGCCACACCCCGCTGCAATTCGACCGCACCGGTGGCCACCGTGTCAAGCCGACGATAAATTAACAGGGAAGTGTGAAAAAATGATGCATTGGCAACCGGCGACGGTCTTTAGTACGATTGTTCCATGGACATCCATCAAAGTGAAGCGCTGGCCAAAGGTTTACTCTCCGGGGAAATATCGATCGCGCAATTCGTGGGGCGGATAACCGCGCCCCCGACCGAGTCGCTGGCACAGGCGCAACTCGATCTCGATCGCATAGATCGCTGTGGCACGGCAGAGGTTGTTTTCGGTGAGGGCAAAACGATTGAGGCGTTGCAATCGATCGCCACCGCGCTACAAAGTCGCGGTCAGGGCGTATTGATAACACGCATCAGCCACGAGCAGGCCCAGCCGCTCGTAAAAGAATTCCCCGATGCGGATTACCAGAGCGTGTCGCGGACACTTCGCATCGGAGCGACTAGTGAGAACGTCACTCCCCCCTGGTCGACTTTGGGCCGAGTCTGCATTGTATCGGCGGGAACAAGTGATTTGCCGGTCGCTGAAGAAGCACGTGTCACCGCTGCTTGGATCGGGGTTACCGTAGAAACTGTTTACGATGTGGGCGTGGCAGGACCACAGAGATTGACTGAAAACCTCGATACGCTCCGTCGCGCCGATGCGGTCGTTGTCGTGGCCGGCATGGAGGCTGCGCTGGCAAGTGTTGTCGGCGGGCACCTTGCCTGTCCCATCATCGCGGTTCCGACGAGTGTGGGCTATGGTGCTCATTTTGGGGGCATCGCAGCTTTGCTTTCGGTGCTCAACAGTTGCGCTGCAAGCGTGAGTGCGGTGAATATCGACGCCGGATTCAAAGGGGGTTATATCGCTGGCTTGATTGCCAAGCAGATGGCACAGCTGCGCTACCAGAACGACAAGGCAGGTAGCACGGGGAACGCACAATGATCGATCCCGTCGATGCGCTTCCCGCCTTGCCGGCTCGAGAACGGGAAAGTCACAAGGGAGACTTCGGGGCCGCGCTCCTGATCGGGGGTGCCCGCGGAATGGCCGGAGCAGTCGCTCTGGCTGGGATCGCTGCACTGCGTAGCGGGGTAGGGCGGGCGACCGCAGCGACACCCGCGTGCAGTCAAAATGTCGTCGCCTCCTTTGAACCTTCACTGATGACCAGTGGACTTCCCGATAACAATAAGGGGATTTTTGCAGCGGATGCGTCAGAGCAACTGCTTTCACTCGCAGGTGCCATGTCGGCCACTGCCTGCGGTACCGGACTAGGACGCGACGCTGCCTTGACGAAGCTTACCATGCAGTTGTTTGCAGAACTTCCTGTACCAGCAGTGTTTGATGCAGACGCACTTTACGCGTTGGCCCAGGGAGTGTTGCCGAATGCTGCGGCGCCGCGGATTTTAACGCCGCACGAAGGAGAGTGGGTCCGCATGATCGACAAAGTCGCACCCACCCGGCCAGAACGTGAATCGCAGGCGCATGCGTGGGCAGCAAACCACAATGTAACCCTTGTCCTCAAGGGACACCGCACATTCGTTACCGATGGTGCGCACACATTTCATAATACGACCGGCAATCCCGGCATGGCGACCGCAGGCAGCGGGGATGTGCTGACCGGTGTCATCACGGGCCTGCTTGCACAGGGCCTTTCGGTGTGGGACGCGGCGCGACTGGGGGTCTACCTGCACGGGTTGGCCGGAGATCTGGCCCTCGATCGTCAAGGGCCTGTGGCTCTCATTGCTTCGGATCTATTGACCACACTTCCCGAAGCGATTGAAACCCATCGAGCGAATGGTTAAGAGCTGAGAATCGCTTCGCCAGTCTCCCAAGTGCTTCCCTGCCGATCGACGCGATGGTAAAGCGTATCGCGTTCGACCGGATCGCGTCCCGCCTCGACGATCAAACGTCGGATAGCATCAACGCAAAGTACTTCAGGCGTCTTTGCACCAGCATCATGATAAATCAACTCGTGCCGTACGGTGCCATCCAGATCGTCTGCGCCATAGTGCAGTGCAGCCTGGGCCGTTTCAATACCGAGCATAATCCAGTAGGCCTTGATGTGATCGATATTATCGAGCATCAGACGACTGATGGCCATCGTCCGCAGGTCCATCGCCGCACTTGGCTTGCGAATTTCTGAAAGGCCTGTGTTCTCAGGGTGAAACGCCAGCGGAATGAACGTTTGAAAGCCGCCCGTCTCATCCTGCAACTCCCGTAAACGAACAAGGTGATCGATCCGGTGATTGTCTTTTTCAACGTGTCCGTACAGCATCGTGCAATTGGTCCGCAGACCCAAGTGATGAGCCGTGCGGTGAATTTCGATCCAGTTATGCGCATCGGCCTTATGTTCGCAAAGACGATCGCGTACTTCAGGATGAAAGATCTCAGCTCCCCCACCGGGCATGCTCCCTAAGCCGGCGTCGATCAGATCGCAAAGAATCTCTTCGTAACTTTTCTTTGTCAAATGAGCAAACCAGTTAATTTCAACCGCCGTCCAACCTTTCAAATGCAAACGAGGATACGCATCGTGCAGGAGTCGCACGACATGGACATACCAGTCGTATTTCATCTTGTGATGGAGACCGCCCACAATGTGCATCTCGGTACAGCCCGCTTCCACTGCCTCCCGACCCCGAGTCAGGATGGCTTCATCGCTCATTAGATAAGCCTTGTCGTCCCGAAGGTCGGCGCGAAATGCGCAAAACACACATCGGTAGACGCAAACATTCGTGGGATTTAGATGCGAATTGATATTATAGTAGGCATGATTGCCATTTTTTCTTTCCCGCACCCTATTGGCCAGCACGGCCAGTTCACCGAGAGGCACATCACCGCGATAGAGGAACTTCCCATCCTCGGCCGAAAGTCGCTCTCCAGAAGCAACTTTGTCATAAATTGAGGCGAGATCTGAAGAGAGCGAGACCATGCGTACCGTTTCTTAAAAAAGCGGAGTGGGGGTTGGCCTTTATTTTAGCCACCCGCCGCCCCTTTGGCGACCAGTGAAAGGTCAATTGCCGTCACGACCAGCAGTCCAATACTAATTACCGCGTTGCAGTGAAAAAAAGCTGTGTTCACCCGATCTAAATCGTCCGGACGGACAATCGCATGTTCATAAATCAGCAACACTGCGATCGCTCCCACCCCGGAAAGGTAAATCCATCCGAGCAGGGGATACACGAGCGGCAGGGCCGCAAAAAAAACAACGGCAACCAGATGCAGTAGTCGTGCAAGCTGCAGGGCCCGCCGGACCCCAAAACGTCCCGGGATACTAAACAGCCCTGATCCTGCATCGAACGCCGCATCCTGACAGGCATAAATCACATCAAAGCCTGCTACCCAAAACAGCACGCCACACCCCAAGACAAGAGCTGGGTAGAGATCGGCCGGATCGTTCATGACTTCCAGGCCACGCATTGCAATCCATGCCGAGATAGGCGCAAGCATCAGCGCTGCCCCTAACCAGAAATGCGCAAAGACCGTAAATCGTTTGGTGTAGCTATACGCGCACAGAAAAGCCAATACCGGAACAGAAAGAAAAAGCGGTAGTGGATTACACGGTAAAAACAGCATGGTCGAACCAATAAATGCGACTGCCGATAGGGCGGTCAACGCGACCGCACTGCCGAGCCGGATTTTCCCGGCCGCTAGATGCCGCATCGCGGTCCGCGGATTGGACCCATCAATAGATCGATCCACAATGCGATTAAAGCCCATCGCCACAGTCCGCCCGGTGACCATCGCCAGCACAATACCCGCCCAGTACCACAGGGGAACCGCCGTGGGCGTAAGAGACGCGGCCATCAATGCACTGAGCAGGGCAAAGGGAAGCGCAAAGAGCGTGTGGCTAAAACGGACCAACTCTAAAAAAGGTCGAATTGCCATGCCACGTCTTTTCTGCTTGCCACCGACTCCACGCCAGTGTCATCCGCCCCAGCGACGAATCAAGGTATGTTCGATTTCAAACTGATCGCAGATCCGGCCCACGATAAAATCGACCAGATCCTGAATGGTCTGTACTCCGTGATAAAAACCGGGTGACGCAGGCAGGACCACGGCGCCCGCATCGGAAATCCTTTTCATGCAGTCCAACTGCAGAGAGGAGAGCGGGGTTTCTCGGGGTACGATGACCAACTTCCGGCGCTCTTTGAGTTGAACGTGGGCGGCACGGTGAATCAGGTTTTCTGAAAGCGAGTTCACGATTCCGGCAAGCGAACCGCTGGAGCAGGGACAGATAATCATCCCCGAGGTTAAAAACGATCCGCTGGCAATCGGCGCCATGAAATCTTCAAAGTGGTGATAGTGAATTTTCCCGGGGGAGCCCACCTCATAGGCCAACACGTTGCTGTCTTCACTCGAAATCCCTGCACTCTGTCGCAGCATACTCAGCTTACTGTCACCTGAATCGGCACCACCGAGCAGAAGACTATTGGATTGGAAATTATCCAGGTCAACCGAAACGTCCAGTTCCTGGTCGAGCACCAAGCGTCCGGCCGAAGAAATTGTCAGGTGCACATCGTATCCGGCCGCGAGCAGGACCTCTAGCAATCGGATCGCATAAATTGATCCGCTTGCGCCGGTGATTGCCAGGATGATTGGTTTTTTGGTCATGCCGTCTCTCGTTTCGCCAAATAAAGTGTGGCGACCCCTAAGGTCATAGGGTACCAACGAACGTCTGCCAAGCCTGCCGACCGCATTCTCTCAGCCAGGGCCTGACCCTGTGGAAATTCCCCGACACTCTGGGGAAGGTAATTGTAAGCCGACTCGCGGTTACGAGCTAGAAGCTGACCGATCCGGGGAAGAACATAGCGGAAATATGCCCCATACAGCAGGGCAAACGGTTGCCGCGTCGGCAAGGAAAACTCAAGCACCACGACCTGTCCGCCCGGGGCACAGACCCGCGCCATCTCCCGAAGACCGCTATCGGTATTCGCGATATTCCTAAGCCCGAACGCCACCGCAACGAGTTGGAATGTGTTGTCGGGAAAGGGGAGCGCTTGCGCATCGGCTTCCACCCAGTCGATGCGGCGTTCCTGCGACACTTTGTGCGTTCCGCAGACAAGCATCTCGTGGCAAAAATCTGCCCCAATCACTGTGACCTCTGCCGAAACGCGTCGACGGTACGCCAAAGCAAGGTCCCCGGTGCCCGTGCAGAGGTCGAGAATCGGAAGCTTTCCTCGTGCGGGCGCCCGACGCGTCGCTTGCCATCGCCAGTAGCGATCCAGAGAAAGTGAGAGCAGATGATTGAGTCGATCGTAGCGACCGGCGATCTGCCCAAACATTCTGCGCACACGTGGTGCCGATTTATCAACGCTCATCGCTGCTTCTCCACTACTTTCCCTCTAGAGAAACATACCCGAGCTAGCACATTTAGACAGTCCACCCACCGCAGCCTAGCGACCAAAACGGGCCGCCGGATTAAGCCACTGAAGTCCAACGGAGCGATCCAGATTATCAAACCAGCGTTCCCCGAGTAGCTGCCAGTCCAATTGCGCCGCACTCTGGACCTCGCGACCCGTCCGCGGATCCTCCAGAGAGTTGAGGAAATCCTGTTCGAGTACTTCAGAACTCTTGTTCTGGAACGTAACCTGCATCAAGTAGACGTGCGTCTGGGGATGGTTGATGCCGACACCCGCCTCGCCCATATCGAGTGCGAAGGCCGCTTCCATAAACGCTGCCCCCGGCTGATCGACTCCGTCGATCTGGCTTAAGCGGAGCCGGGCCGGTGCAAATGGATTCATCATCGGGGCACTCCCTCCGGTCAGCCACGCGAACGCTTCTGTCGCCATCCGCCGACTCCCCGGCATGGCTGCCGCGATCGCGTCAAACGATTCACCACCTTTGAATCGCACAAGCATTTCCTCTGCCCGTGCAATCGCCCGCTTGCGAGCGGTATCTTCTGTGCCCTCGCGGCCGGCCCCTTCTTTCCAAACGCGCACGACCCGCTCCCGCTCCGGCCCATCAAGCGCTGGCGTTTCAGGCAATTTCTCATCGATTTTCCAGGAAAGATATCGATTATTCTCGTCATCTGTTGTTTCAATGGCTTGCCAGAATGTTTGTTCGCCCTCCTGAAACACGAGACTCGTGTAGTCGACTTCTCCTCCAAACGGCCGATTGCGACTTTGGGGCTGTCGCTGGACCGACCGGCCAATCTCCGTATCGCGCTGCAAAGACCACGCGGCTTGGAGTGGAACCGAAAAACCATCGAGCCCTTGCGACTCGGCAAGTTGATCGACGCTGGGCGCCGCAATGTCACGACCTTCCTCATACTGCCGCGCAGCGGCGTACGCCGCGACGCGTCTCCGGATGGCCGTGAACTTGCTGGTGATGGCCTCAGAGGCCTTTTTCTCTGCCACCTTCTGCCGAACGTAATCCCGTACTTCTTCAAGCGGCTTGTAGGTTGGCTCTTTGCGGGAAGGTGGTTCTGTTTCTGCTGCTCCGTCCGCAGTCACCGAATCGGTTGCCGCGGGAGCATCCTGCCCGCTGGTCGATAGCGATTGCTTTTCGTCATCCGACTTCGCCGCGTTGGCTTCTTCGCGGTTCACTCCCTCGTCCTCTGCTCCCTTATCCTCGGTGGCTGGTTGGGGTGCAAAAAAAGCAACTGGCCGAATCTTCACTCCTCCCCGGAAACTGCCGCTATCTGTTTTTGCAGGGACTGTTTTCTTCTCTTCCGGCCCTGTACTCGATGGCGACTCCGACTCCTTTTTTGTTTCTGGACCTTTCTCTTCGCTCG
>CAUZBD010000059.1:0-8899 GCA_963577795.1 Planctomycetota bacterium
TTAACTTTTCGGTGAATAAAGATGGCGTTGAGCAAAAACTTCAATCGGCCGGCAATAAAATTTCTGGTGCAGCGAAATCGGCCGAAGAGAAGTTTAATAAATAATCTTCAACCGCCCTGGTGACCCCGTCGCTTGTTCCTAGCGTTCGTAGAACGCCCCTCGTTGATCGGTGCTATGATGTCTGAGTCACCATTGAAGAATGTGGACCCTCAGTTCCGTAAAATCTTAAAGGTCCTCAACGGCCCGGCGTACACGCCGGTGCACCAGTTGACCCCGGCAGAAGCCCGCGCGCAGACCGAACAATTTTTTCAGGGCCCGCCGGTGCAGGTGATCGGCAGCCAAAGCGATCTGCTGGCAGAGACTCCGGTGGGCAAAGTTTCCTGCCGGCTTTATCATCCGCAGCCCGGCACCCAGCTACCGCTTCTGGTGTATTACCACGGGGGAGGATGGGTGCTTGGTGATTTAGATTCTGCGCATGGAATCACGGCCACCCTTGCGGCCCGCTCCGGTTGTGCGGTGCTTTCGGTCGACTATCGACTGGCACCCGAGCATCCTTTTCCGGCGGCGGTGGACGATGCGTTTGCCTCGCTTCAGTGGGCCGCCGCAAACGCCAAAACACTTGAAATTGATCCGCAGCGGATTGCGGTGGGCGGAGACAGCGCGGGAGGCAATCTGGCGGCGGTCGTGGCTTTTCTTGCCCGCGATGCCGGTGGTCCGCCGATTTGCTTTCAATTGCTTATTTACCCGGCAACCGACCCGGGCGCGGAAACCGAATCGATGCGGCGACTGGGAAAGGAATTGCTCCTGGAAGCAAAAGACATGCTCTGGTTCTGGGAGCATTACTGCCCCGATCCGGAGAGTCGCCGGGATGTGCGGGCGGCGCCCCTGCAGGTGGCCGACGCGGCGAGTCTGCCGCCTGCGTACTTTTTACTTGCTCAACTCGATCCCCTCGTCGATGAGGGGCAGGCCTATGCCGATCGGTTGGCGGCGGCCGGGAATGCGGTCACTTGCCGGGTCGTTCCCGGGGCGATCCACGCCTTCCTCGGCTTCTGGCAGGTTTCCGAACTTGCCGATCAGGAACTCACGGTGCTGGCCGAAGCGTTGGCCGCCGGCCTGGCTTAGGGGCCAGAACGGGGAAAGGGGTTCGTTCATCGCGTTTTTTTAAGTTCGGTACGCGCGAAAAATCGCTATTGGTCGATTCCGGGCTTTGTTTTCTAATCAGCCAGTCGCCCATTGCAGGTTGCATGGGTGGCGACCTCTAAAAATAAAAATACTACAAGGAGTTTTTGACCATGACCCCTTCGACGCTGTGGAAGTATGCAGGCTGCTTGGCTCTGGTAGCGGGTGCGGTAACCGGTGTTCTCTTTGTATCCGCCACCGTTGCCGATGCGCAGATCGTTTCCCCGTCGTTCGATCGGCCGGTTGAAAAAACTGTGCAGCCCGTTCCCGTTCTCGTTCCGGCCGGTGCTGGATTTCCTGCGCCGGTAGGTGCGCCTCTGCAGATGGCTCCAGGGGTGGGACAGACTCGTGAAGACTTGATTGTCGATAACGCCACAGCGGTGATCGAACAGTTCGTTTCGATGCCGTTGCGGAAAATACCGGGCAAGGTCTTTCGCGAAGCACAAGCGATTGCGATTATTCCGAATGTGATCAAAGGTGGATTTATTGTCGGCATTCGGCACGGCATGGGTGTTTTGCTGCCCAAAGCGCCCAACGGTGGTTTCGGTCCTCCGCGGTTTGTTTCGCTTACCGGCGGAAGTGTTGGATTTCAGGCAGGCGTGCAATCGACCGATGTCGTATTGGTGTTTCGCACGGACCAAGCGGTACAAAATCTGCTGCACGGCACCTTCACGCTCGGTGCCGATGCTTCGGCGGCAGCCGGTCCCTTCGGTCGTCAGGCCAGTGCGGCAACAACCGCACAGATGAATGCGGGGGTCTGGTCCTATTCGAAAAGCCGGGGTGCTTTTGTCGGCGCATCGCTCGATGGCTCCGCGCTGCAGATCGATAACTATGCGGATCAAATGTATTACCACACGGCCACCGGTCTTGCCGGCGCGTCCTGGCCACCCTCGGCACATCGTCTGGTGAGTGTTTTGGATAGCTATTTGGGCATCACGCCCACCACCACCCCGGCGGTCATTCAAGCGGCACCTGTGGTGGCCCTCGCCGCACCCGCACCGAGCGTGCCGACGCAGGAAGCGATCCGGGGTCAACTCGCGGCCACTGCGCCCCACCTGTATGCGGCACTTCCCGACGAGAAGTGGCGGAACTTTTTAGCGCTTCCCCAGTCGGTCTACTACGAGAACAAGCCGATCGATTCGACGACGCTGCAGGCCTCTCTGTCGCATTTCGATTCGGTGGCCAGTTCGCCGCAGTACCATCTGCTTGCAAGCGAACCCGTGTTTCAGAAGGTGTACGGACTGCTGAAGCGGTATACGGCCAGTACCACGGCCTCCGGCCTCAGTCTGCCACCGCCACCGTCACCGACGACGGTACCGACGGCTGCAAGTGTGCTGACGCAACCGGTCCGCTGAACGCAGGCAGGGTGGGGGAAACTAACCGAGTGTCTGCTGCAGGAGGTAGACTAGGAGGAAGCCCGCAAAAAAAAGTGCAGGCGTTCCGGCCCGATCTTCTGCGGCTTCATGGGCTTCGGTCATCAGTTCCTCAACGACCAAATAGAGCAGTGCCGCAGTGGCAAAAGCCAGCGTGCCGGAACGCAGTCCCCCGACCAGTTCTGCCGAGAACAAGTGGGCGAGGTAGACTCCACCTGCAGTGATTAGCATCAGGCTGAGTGTGATCCCAAGGGTTTTTTTTCGCGGTGCCCCTTTTGCCTGGAATGAGGCAGTCGTGGTCATGGCTAGGAAAAAACCGCAGGCCCCCAGGGCAATTGCCACCAGGATCCCCTGTTTGGCACCCACTGCGTAGGACGTTCCGACCAAAAGTCCGTCGACAAAAAGATCGATGGCGACTGCAAACAACAGACTCCCGGAAGCACCAGTCGCTGCGCCTTGGTCATCACCGCTGCTTGTCAGGCGGGCTACCAACAACATAAAGACTGCACCGATCACAAAACCGATGACCACTTCGGTCCGATGAGGGCTTTGTACAAATTCGGGTGCAAGTTCAATGGCGACCGCCCCGAGGACCAGGCCCGCGGTGAAATGCTGCACGGCTGCCTGAACGCGTGGGCCGGGTCGCCAGAGCCCGACCAAGATACCACCACTAAGAATCGCAAATGGCGGCGCGAGCAGGCAAAATAAAAAAGAAGTGAATTCGGACATGCGGCAAGGCACCTCAAGGAGACCGATCCGGGTTGTGCGACACTGGAGTCTGCAGCTATCGTAGCAAAATAAAAGTACTTCTATAAGTTTCGATTTCAGCGAAAGGACACTTGCTATGAAACACGAACGGTTTCGTCGTTTATGGATGCTGCTTTCCGCATTCGGTATCGTTTTTGCGATGCTTTCGTGGTTCCACGAGGCATTGCTCAGCGGCGACGCCATTCTCTGGAAGGGCCCCCTGGCCGTGCTGCTCGGTTTCGGCCTCTATTTTGTTTTTGTCGACCGGGTTTGATTGGGGGACTGAATATCGACAAACCGGTTCCACCCGTTTGGTATGATGGAGTGATTCTGAGGCCCAAAATAGGATAGCGGATGTACCCTTCCAATCAGTCGAGCGCAGACGATCCGAGTCATGTGGATCCCGGCGCACAAGATGGGCCGGAAGCATCTGCCGAATCGCTGGATGAAACGCTTGATCGCCATGGAGACACCAATGCGGATCCTGCCCATTCCAGTTTGAAACATCCGGAAGATTGGGTGGGTCGAACCATCGCCCGCTATAAAATTTTACGGGTTCTCGGTGTTGGTGGCATGGGGATGGTCTTTGAAGCGCTCGACACGGCCATCGAAAGGCACGTGGCTCTTAAGATTCTGCCTACCGAATTGGTTGAAGAGCAGATAGCTCGACAGCGTTTTCTGGAAGAGGCACGAGCGGTCGGGAAACTGAACCACCCGCATGTGGTCGTACTGCACGAAATCGGCTCCGATGCCGATGTCCACTACATTGTGATGGAACTCGTCCGGGGCGGAACCAGCGAAGATTTCTGTCAGAAAGATACGATGGCTTCGATCCTGCAGGCTACAAAGATTGCGCGGCAGGCGGCCTCCGGCTTGGTTGCTGCGCACAATGCGGGGATTGTCCATCGCGATGTGAAGCCCGCCAACCTGCTCCTGGATGAAGAGGGTAATGTGAAAGTGACCGACTTTGGTCTGGCAAAACAAGTTGCCGACCCGGCCCTGGGAATGACGCGTGAGGGGCAGATTATCGGCACACCGAGCTACATCAGCCCCGAACAGTGCGAATCGCGACCGGTCGATTCTCGGACCGATGTGTATTCACTCGGAGCCACCTATTATGCACTACTCACCGGAGAGCGTCCTTATGCAGATCAGACGAGCGTGGTCGCGGTCATGTATGCCCACTGCAATGTGAGTGTGCCCGATCCACGGAAAAAAAATCCGGCAATTTCTGCCTCCGCCGCTAAAGTGATTGCACGCGCGATGGCCAAACGGCCCATCAACCGCTACGCGAAGATGGCCGATATGGAGGCTGCACTTACTGATGTGGAGCGAGAACTTATCGGTAGCACTCCGCTGATCCAACCGCGACAGCGCAAGGTTTGGCCGCTGATTGCCACTGTCGTGTTACTTTTTGTGGGGCTGGCCGGGGCATTCTGGATGCTCGGTCGCGGACCGGTTCTCCCGACAGGCAAACCGATCAAGGTGGGTGTGCTGCACTCACTCAGCGGGACGATGGCCGACAGCGAGCGACCGGTCGTCGATGCAACACTCCTGGCGATTGAGAAACTGAATGAGGCCGGCGGGGTCCTGGGCCGACCGGTGCAGCCGATCGTTGCCGATGGAAAAAGTCGTGCCGAGAGTTTTGCCCGACAAGCGAAGCAACTGATTCAGGAAGACCAAGTGGTGGTCGTCTTCGGCTGCTGGACTTCGGAAAGCCGTAAAACCGTAGTGCCACTTTTTGAGGATACAGATCACCTGCTGATTTACCCGGTCCAATATGAAGGGATGGAGGAGTCGCCGAATGTGATTTATCTCGGTGCGGCACCGAATCAGCAAATTTTGCCGGCGATTGATTGGCTGTTTCATAACAAAAAGATGCACAATTTTTTTATTGTCGGTTCCGACTATGTTTTTCCCCGAATGGCGGGAGAGGTGATCAAAGATCGCCTGAGAGAATTGGGCGGGATTGTAAGTGGGGAGGTTTTTCTACCTCTCGGCACGCGGAATGTTGATATTGCGGTGGACGCAATCGAAAAGGCAAAACCGGATATCATTTTGAATTTAATCAATGGCAGTACCAATGTCGCTTTTTTTGAGGAACTCCGCAGTCACGGGATCATGCCGGATAAAATTCCGTCGATTTCCTTTAGTGTCGGCGAGTCGGAATTATCGCGAATGGATCCTGAGTCCATGGCCGGTGACTATGCGGCCTGGAACTATTTCCAGTCGATTGACTCACCGGCCAATCACGATTTTGTTGCGGCATTCAAAGCAAAATACGGACCCCATCAGGTGATCACTGATCCGATGGAGACCGCCTATGCCGGGGTCATGCTCTGGGCGGCTGCGGTCACCGAAGCCGGTGGCACCGAACCAGCCGCAATCCGCCGCGGACTGCGGGGTGTCCGGGGCGAGGGACCGGGAGGTGAGTTGCGCATCGATCCGGCGACGCAGCACGCCTATAAAAAGCCCCGGATCGGGCAGATACGACCGGATGGACAGTTTGATGTTGTCTGGGAGGCCGAGCGTCCGCTGAAGCCGGAGCCTTATCCGGCATCACGACCGGCGGCCGCCTGGAGGGCAGCGCTTCACGATCTTTATCGGGGCTGGGGAAATCACTGGTCGGCACCGGTGCCGGCGAAGAAAAAGGCGAAAAAATAGCTTTATTGTTCCCTCAGCAGGCGGACTGGTGGTCTGGTTTCCGTTTCCCATCTCGACGCCATCGGCTCGCCGTTTATGATGGCCGTAGTTGCTTGGGCATAGTTGCTTGGCCGTAGTGGCTTGGGCGTAGGAGACGTTGTGCGATGTCAATGAAAAACAAACTAGAACTTGGCGTGGTAATTTTTTCGATCGTGATCCTTGCTGGGATCGCTGTGGTTGGCGTTCTTTTTTTTGAAGCGACCAATGAAACATCCGCATGGCGTCCTTTCATCCTCGATCCCCCCGAGTATCCCGAAAAGACGGCGCTCGAAGAAGGATTTTATCTCGATCGCGTGCAGCCAATCCTGAATCGGCGATGTATCGTTTGTCACGGGTGTCTCGACTCGCCCTGCAATTTAAAAATGACTTCCTATGAAGGCGTCCTGCGGGGGGCGAAGGGTGAAAATCCGGACGACCCACATCTGTTCACCGAAGAGCCAATCCGCCTCTACGATGCCCCGTCGCTTGGGGTTTGGCGCGAAAGAGGCTTTTGTACAGTGATCGATCGCACAGCGCCACCACTGGAGCGGCCTTCCGGTTCGGTACTTTATCGAATGCTTGCGGCGGGCGCTGAGCGGAATCATCCTTCCTTTAACCTCGCTCCACTCCAGTCGGTGTACCATCGGTCCGACGCACACCTGTGTCCCTGCAGTGAGAGTATCGGAGCTTATCTTCAGAAGCGTCCTGCTGCAGGGATGCCCTTCGGGTTGCCCGGCCTTTCGCAGGAGGAATTAGGCACGTTCTCCCGGTGGATCGTGGCGGGTGCTCCGGGCCCGACGCGCGACGAGATGGCTGCACGAAGTGCTTCTGATAAGCCTGAACTGATCGGTCGCTGGGAAGCTTTTTTCAACAAGTCGGATCCACGTTCGCCGCTCGTAAATCGCTATATTTTCGAACACATCTTTCTCGCCACCGTGACGTTCGCCCAGGCACCGGGCGAATTTTATAAATTAGTCCGATCGGTGAGCCCTCCCGGAGAATATCCGATTCGGCGGATCATTACCGCGCGACCCTTCGATACGCCCTATGTGCCGGGCGTCAAGAAGTTTTATTATCGACTCCAGAAGGTGACCTCCTCGTATGTCCAAAAGTCGTTCTTTCTCTGGTCCCTAAGCGATGCGATGCTCACCCGGCTTGAGACACTGTTTTACGAGGCAGATTGGCCTCAGGGAGGAAATCTCGATCCGGGATACAAAAGTCACAATCCGTTTGAGGTTTATGCGGCCATGCCGGCAAAAAGCCGCTCGCTCTTTTTACTCGAAAATTCCAAACTCATTGCCAGCGGTATGATCCGCGGACCGGTTTGCGTAGGGAACCTCGCAACCTATGCCATCAAAGACTACTTTTGGATCTTTTTTGTGAATCCCGATTCGGATCCATCGGTCAAAAATCCCGAGTTGGGACTCAAGAGTTGGGAAGACTTTATGAGCTATGCCGTCTGGGGCAATGCTGATTATGAAAAGGCCTATGCCAAGACGCTCGCCACCTACAAGCCAAACGGTTACACGATTACAGATATTTGGGATGGGGAAAAGAAAAATTTGAATGCCTGGTTGACCATTTTGCGCAATGAAACCAACGCGACGGTGATGCATGGTCGCAAAGGAGGCATTCCACCCACGTTCTGGCTGATCGATTACAGTGGCTACGAAAGGCTCTACTATTCATTGGTTGCCGATTATCAGTACTGGGGCGGTGAACAGTCGAAGATAGCGACCTGGGAGTTTATGGGATATTTGCGTCAGGAATTCGAGGATAACTTCCTTCGCTTGCTTCCCGAAAAAGAGCGAGCCGAGTATCGCAATCGCTGGACGCAGGGGATCGGTCAAGAATTGCTCTTTACCATGCCGTTTCCTGGCGAAGCATCCGGAAGTGCGGTACCGCTTGCAGAGCGCGATCCGCTTTCGCAGGTACTGACCCTGATTCAAGGTCACCTCACCGATAAAGTCAGTGGCCCTGCCGACCCACGCAACAGCAGTCTGCTTGGTGAAGTGAAATTGGATGCGCCGATTCGAAGTGTCGCGGACTGGGAACGAGCCGTGAGTATGCTCACGATGCGTACCGGCGAATCCTTTGCACCATTTCTACCAAGTGTCACCTATCTACGGATTCGTTTTGGTGATCGCTGGGAGGTTTATACGCTGATTGCCAATCGCAGCTACGCCTTCAACGATGTGATCTTTGACGAAAATGGTGCGCGGCAGCCGAAGCTCGATACGCTGAGCGTATACAAAGGTTTGGTCGGTGATTTTCCGAATCTATTGGTGAGCCTTTCGGCCGAGGAGGCGCCTGATTGCCTCGTGCGGTTGCGGGCGATCGACAATGCTGAGTCGTGGCAGCAATGGAAAGAAAAGTACGGCACACTCCGCAACAGCGGCCGATTTTGGTCGCACTTCGATTGGTTTACCGACTGGAATTTTGCCAACCAGTCTCCGGAAGCAGGTTACCCTGATTTGCGCTATTACAACCTGCTCGATTCCGATTACTGAGGCCGCTGCGCGGGTGGAGATGCCATTTCTTGAGGGGACGGCAATTGCGCACCAAGCGTTCTCAAAGCGCTGCGAATGTCATGGTCGGTCGAAAGACGGGCATACGTCCGGCCGGAAAAATTGTTCGGCTGTTTCAGATACCAGACCCCCGGTTTGGCTTCGTAAAGCCCTGCCTGGCTGAGCACCTGCTGTGCCTGGTTCGCAGCAGCACTCGGAGGCGGTGGCGGACGACTCGGCTTCGGAGGTGGGGGGCTGGGAATCGGTGCTGCGTTCGGAGGTGGAGGGGTGGGGGTCCCATCGCCTGGCGCAGGTGGCGGGGGACTCAGCAGCGGATGGACTCCCACTCCCACTTCGTCCACGTAGACGAGTCGACCTCCGAGGTCGGCAACATACATGATGTAAGCGGCA
>CAUZBD010000060.1:0-8899 GCA_963577795.1 Planctomycetota bacterium
TGCTCGAGGAGGTGGAGGCGGAGAAGCCACTGCTTTTAAAGATCCTTAATGATTCAGGGGCATTTGATGTGCGACCTGCGCAAAATGAAGAAGAACGAACGATCATTTGGAAGGGTAGAAAAAGCGTTTTTTCAGCTGCTGGTCGTCTGAGTCCGGATTTTATTGTTCAGGATGGAGTTGTTCCGCGATCTCGTCTCGGCGAAGCGCTCGAGGAGATTGAAGCGATCGCCGGTAAGTATGATACAAGGGTTGCAAATGTGTTTCATGCCGGAGATGGAAATTTGCATCCGCTGATCCTTTATGATGGTCGGGTGCAGGGTAGTTATGAACGTGCTGAGCAATGTGCGGCAGATATACTCCGGCTTTGCATAGCGTTGGGGGGATCGATTACTGGAGAACATGGTGTTGGATTGGAAAAACTTTCTTACCTTTCAGAAATGTTTGGTCCGGAAGATACGGAATTTATGCATTTACTTCGTGATTCAATTGATCCCAAACGATTGGCAAACCGCGGAAAGATGCTCGCATCGAGCGAAGCACCGGCACTCATGACGCATGGCCTACACCCCTTAGAAAAAAAAGGAATCGTTTTTCGTCATTAAATAAACATGCTTTTTTTTGCCAAAGATATCGATGAAGTTCAAAGTCATATTAGGGCATCGCCTGCGGTGCGGGCTGTCGGTGGCGGTACGAAAACGAATCTGTCGCGGGATGCCACAATTTCCCTGCGCGAAATGTCAGGGATCGTCGATTATCGCAGCGATGAATATATAATTTCGGCGCTCGCTGGAACGCCTCTGGCCGTAGTCGAGTCTCTATTGGCAGAAAAGGGACAGTCTCTCCCATTTGATCCACTCTTTGTAAAACGTGGGGCTACGCTCGGGGGAACTGTTGCGAGCGGTTTGTCCGGTCCGGGCAGGTGGCGTTATGGTGGTTTGCGCGATTTTATTTTGAGCGTACAGCTGGTTTCTGGTGCTGGCCGAATTATTCGAGGAGGGGCTAATGTTGTTAAAAATGCAGCTGGTTTTGATATCCCTAAACTTGTCGGCGGAAGTCTAGGTTGTTTTGGCATCCTCACTGAAGTGACATTTAAAGTTTTTCCGACCCCGAAGGAAACCGTGACGTTAAAAATAGAATTTCCTGATACACACTTGGCGGTGAAAATGCTCTGTGCAATAGCGGCAGGACCCTGGGAATTGATGGCTTTGGAACTAAGTCCGCCGTCCACGCTATGGATACGCTTGGGAGGCCAACGGGTTTCGGTGGAAAAAAGGATTGATCGAATTAGCGCAACGCTGCTACAGGCCAAAAAGACTGAGCGGTTGACGGACGACGA
Organism: Planctomycetota bacterium; assembly: GCA_963577795.1. Classification (GTDB taxonomy): domain Bacteria; phylum Planctomycetota; class Planctomycetia; order Pirellulales; family UBA7805; genus UBA7805. The sequence goes on from CAUZBD010000060.1 coordinate 1,337, forward strand.
TTCGATCTGGGCGGAAGCCAAAGAGCTTGATTGGTTGCCGGATGGGATGTCTCTCTTAAAAGTTCCCGTGACGCCGCGCGAGATTGTCGACATTGAAGCAGCGTGTGATGCTGATCACGCAACTTTTCCAAGACGGTACAGTTGCGGGGGAAATGTCCTCTACCTGGGTTATCAAGACGATTTTGTTGGTTTGATGTCACAGTTTCATACCAAGGCCGGAATGATTGTACTGGGGAACGACGCCCGTACTTTTATTGGTAAAAGCAATCCGAATGTCTTCGGACAGCGTCTCCGGGCGGTGTTCGATCCAGATAATAAATTGAGTCGCGAGACGTTTTCTCTTTGCGGTTAATACAATGCAGCACAAAATTCCAATTGTAGAGTCAGATCCTGCTAGCCGCTCCATGGCCAGTGCAGTCGAATCATGTGTTCATTGCGGCTTTTGCCTTCCTGCGTGTCCGACGTACCAGGAACTGGGCGAGGAAATGGATTCCCCGCGCGGCCGGATTTATCTAATGAAAGAGGTTCTCGAAGGTGGCCTGACCGCTCGCGAGGCAGCACCCTATATCGATCGATGCCTGGGATGTCTCGGTTGTGTGACGGCGTGCCCATCTGGTGTGGCTTATGATGAGTTAGTTACTCTGTATCGTGCACGCTCAGAAAACACGAGAGGTCGTGGATTATCGTCAAAAATGATCCGGCGAATTATCTTAACGACCCTGCCCTCACCGAGATTATTTCGAATTGCGATGCAAATATCCAAGCTGTTTACACCGTTTAGGAAAATGATTCCAGGCAGCTTCGGTGCCATGTTGGATCTTGTGCCGAAACATTTACCTCCAGCAGTCAAACTGCCGGAATTCGTAGCAGCCGAAGGGCGTAGGCGCGGAAGGGTTGCCTTGCTTGCCGGGTGTGCTCAGCAGGTGTTGGCTCCAGAAATTAATCTAGCCACGCTTCGCGTACTATCGAAAAATGGAATTGAGGTTGTGGTTCCTGTTGAGCAAGGATGTTGCGGCGCGCTTGCTGCACACACTGGCGCGGGCGAAATTGCGAGACAACAGGCGTCCCATAATATAAAAGTATTTCCAGATGATGTGGATGCGGTAATCACAAATGCGGCAGGATGTGGTTCTGGTTTGAAGGAATACCCTTTGTGGCTGGCAGACAGGGAGGAACACGCACAAGAATTTGCAGCGCGGGCAATCGATATAAGTCAATATCTATCGAAGATAGGCCTGATCCGCCCGCCTGCACTCGCTCGATCGATGCGGGTGGCCTATCACGATGCTTGCCATCTATCGCACGGTCAGGGCGTGCGGAATGCACCGAGGGAAATTTTGGCACAAATCCAAGGAGTGGAAGTTGTTGCGATCAAAGATAGCGATATCTGCTGCGGTTCGGCGGGAACGTATTCCATTGAGCAGCCTGGCATAGCGCGTCGAATGGGCCAAAGGAAAGCACAAGCCATTATTGAAGCGGACGCGGAGATTATTGCTATGGGCAATATTGGATGCATGACGCAAGTCGAAAATCATCTCCGCAAGCTCGGGAGCAATATTCCCGTCAAACATACCATAGAGATACTCGATGCTGCGTATCAGAGTTAAGTAAGCGCATGTCGGCGAGCAGACTACGGACTATTCAGATTCCATCGGGTAGAGAAGGCGGCCGCAGGATGTGCAAATAACGGATTCTTTCAAGGCGAGCTGTGCAATCATATTCGGCAGAATTTGTTGGAAGCACCCCTCGCAGATTCCATCACGCACCGAGGCGAGTGAATCTTCTTTGCGTGTTTTGACGATCCGCTGATAGTCCGGCTTTATTTCTTCGGGTAGCCTATTTTCGGTATCCGCTAATTCCTTTTCAAGTTGCGTAATATCTGAATGAAGGATTCTGGCCTCTTCTTTCACGCGCGACGAATCCTCCTGCATCTGACGTTTTGTATTTTCAACCATCGCCGTTGCGTCTGTCACAAGACCAACAAGTTTATCCACGGTTTCCATCCACTCGAGGATTTCGTCTTCAAGAACGCTTCGGGACATCTGATCGGCAGCGATCTTTTCGAGAAGTGCTTGGTATTCGCGATTACTATTACATGTATTCAGCTTTGTTTGAAGTTCTAGATTTTTTGCCTCCGATGTTTTTAGCTGAAGTTGCTTGCCGTCTACCGCCATCCGAGCGGACTGTAGTTTTTTTCGAGCTGCCTCTAGTTGCGACGTGGCTTCGGTGACGCGAGCCTGGTGCGCGGCAATCCGAATAGGGCCACGCTCCAGTTTATCGCGGTGCTCGGTCATTGACTTCAGGATCTGATGCAGAGACTCCATGATGTCGGTTGTTGCAATGCTCATTGGATATCGCCTGAAAGTTGGTGTGTGTACGATAATGTGGAATGAAAAAAGCCGCTGGTCCTAAAACCAGCGGCTTGTGAGCCTCATGGGAAGATAAACTACGCCGCTTCAGCGAGGAATCCCTCCAGGCGATTACAGCGAACCGGGTTCTGGAGCTTTTTGAGGGCTTTCGCTTCAATCTGTCGCACGCGTTCACGAGTGACTCGAAAGATCCGCCCGACTTCTTCCAGCGTATACGTATATCCGTCATCCAGTCCGTAGCGGAGGCGGACAATTTCGCGCTCTCGGTAGGTAAGCGTTTTAAGCAATTCATCAATTCTAGTTCGCAATAAGCCATGATTTGCCAGTCGCAGCGGGTTATCAAAGGTATTGTCTTCGATCAATTCTCCGAAGCTATTATCTTCGCTTTCTCCCACCGGTCGGTCAAGGCTCACCGGATGTCGGCCAATATCCAGCACACGGTGTGTCTCTTCGAGACTAACGCCCGCGGCTATGGCTGTTTCTTCTGAAGTAGGTTTACGTCCGGATTCCTGCTCCAACGAGTTAGACACCCGGCGCAACTTGGTGAGCACATCAATCATGTGAACAGGGATTCGGATGGTACGACCCTGATCTGCGATGGCTCGCGTAATGGCCTGCCGAATCCACCATGTTGCATAAGTTGAAAACTTATAGCCACGACGATACTCATATTTATCCACCGCACGCATCAAGCCCGTATTACCCTCTTGAATAAGATCGAGAAAGCTCAATCCTCGATTACGGTATTTCTTCGCAATCGAAACTACAAGACGGAGATTGCTTCCAGAAAGTTGTCGTTTGACGTTTTGGAAATCGTCGTAAAGCTGCCTTACTTTTTTAACGCGACAAGAAAGACTACGCGGACTTTCCTGAGTCTCCATCATCAGTGAATATAATTCTTTTCGATATCTTGTCGTTTGTGGTGCGAGCACCGGACTGTTGCGATTTTGACGAATGAGCGACCGCAGTTGATGCATTCTTTGGGAAGTCTGCTCCAGGTGCGCAATCAGTGGATGGATTCGACGAGAGCGCAAACTCAATTCTTCAACCAATGCGACACATTTTTTTCGTAGTCGTAAAAAACGCGTTCGAGAGTCGGTCCAGTCGGAATGATGTGTCCGGAGGTTAATGAGCTTGGAGAAGTGGTGTTGGGTGAGTGAAGCAAGATGCTTAAGCGTGGGGAGGTTGTAGGGCATTCGAGCCTGGACCTCTTCCTTGGTGAGCCGTTCTGTGAGGGAGACCTTAATCGTACGGTCAAAAGGTAGAATTCCACGGTGCACTTTGTCGAGAGTATCGATGGTCTGGTGTAGGGCATATCCAGACGAAAGTAGTGCGCGCCGGAATGAACGACGGGTGATTTCTATTTTTTTGGCGAGCGCGATTTCTTCCTCCCGCTCCAGAAGTGGAATTTCTGCCATTTGAGTCAGGTACATACGAATCGGATCAGAGTTTCCCCGTACAGCCTCTATCGGCGATAACTCGAGGGTGGGTTCTGTCTCTGGAGAGTCGATTTCGGTTGCGTCTGCAGTGTTTAACGATGGATTATGAGGAGCTTTGGAGACGAGCTCGATTTGATTTTCGTCGATCGCAGAAATTAATAGATCAACTCTTTCGGATCCCATTTCCTCATCGGGTAGATAGGAAATGACCTGGTCGTGAGTCAAATAACCTTGAAGCCTCCCTTGTTTAATGAGATCGTTGAGTTCTTTATCTAGTTGCTTCACAGTAAGTCTCCCCCCACGCATCCTGCGCGATAAGAGTCATTCGTAACGACCGACATCGTATCCCATCCGTGGGTTCGAACTGTACGGTCCTCAGTCTCGTTCATTAATAAGGCGGGTGTTGATGCCTTTTCTTCTCGTTCGCAATTATTTCAGTTAGCGCTTCTAATTTCTGATCTTCACCAAGTTGCTTGCCCTTAATAGACGCAGTTAAGTGTTGCTGTTTGTTTTTGATCTGTCGTGCCTGGATGCTCGAAAGGATGTCTGGCAATTGTTTTGCTAAGTCGCTGCCTCCCCTGTCGCGGCCCCGTTCATCGAGGGTAACGAGTAGATGTTTCATAGCGGGATCGTCAAAGGCAAGAATGAGACACGAAAAGTCGGGGGTCGTGCCCTCCTTTGCAAAGCCAATAGCAGTTGAATAAATCTGCTGAGCGGTCAAGTCGGCGAGTTGCTCAGGTTGAATCGATTCAGCGCATTTCAGTACGGCCTCGGGCTCTTGTAATAAAATCTCGATAAGTTCCTGTTCCCACGAGTCGTTGATGGTAAGTACCGAGTGATCTGATGATGTTAACAACTGTCGACTACGAACCTGCTGGTTTTCACGGATCAAACGTAGTTCCAATAGGCGTGATCGAACGGAAGCTTCCGGAACTTGAAATTCCCGGGAGATTCGGGCAAGCGTGGAATCTTCCCGCAGTTTGTATTCGCTGTCGCCTCCCTTTTGTAGCGACGGTGCTTGGGCGATCGTCTCAATAATGCTTTCGAGAGCCTGTGATGCTTGGTGGGTGCCAATCTCGAGTGGCGTGCCGCCAGTTACCATGCGAATTTTATGCTCAAGGGCGTCAGGGGCAATGTTAATTTCACGCACGAACGCTTCGCGGCCATGACTCTGGAGATAATCACAGGGATCCAAGTTCTCGGGCAAAGTGAGAATCCGCAAATCGAGGCCACCTGAAAGAAAATAATTAAGGGCTCGATCGGACGCAGCATGCCCAGCGGTATCTCCATCCAGCACGAGAGTTACCTGATCGGCGTATCGGGAGAGTAGCTGAACGTGGTTTTGGTTCAAGGCAGTGCCAAGGCAGGCAACACAATTATCAAAGCCGTATTGGTGCGCTATAATGCAATCGGTATAGCCCTCGGTGACTAATATTGCTCGGGTTTCCCCGGAATCAGGGCGGAAGTCTTTTGCAATATCGATCGCATAAAGTGAATTGCTTTTCGAAAATAATGGTGTTTCAGGCGAATTAATATATTTTGCAGGATTCTCTGCTTCCCATGCGGGCAATATTCTACCACCGGTGGCGATCGGGCGGCCTTGAGGATCGCGAATAGAAAAGAGTACCCGCCCCTTAAAACGGTCATAGGACTTGCCAGTCCGCTGGGACACGCCCACAAGTCCGATCGTCGCTAGGTCATTAATGTCGATGGATTCTTTTTGTGCCCGTCGAATGAGCCAAGTCCAATCATTCGGAGAAAAGCCGAGGCGAAATTGTTTGATGGTATCGAGGGAGATTGCTCTTTGCTGCAAATATTCTAACCCGGGAGCGCCAATCGGATCATCGACAAGAGTTGTGTGGAACAGCGACTCCGCCCAGGCGGCCACATCGTAAAACCTTTTTTTATTACTCTGATGTTTGGTGCCTCCGGAACGATGATGGGCAATCCCGGCACGGTCGGCTAACATTTCCACAGCTTCCGGAAAGGATAATCCGTCCCGTTTCATTACGAAGCTGAAAACATCTCCGCCGATATCGCAGACCCAGCACTTCCAGGATTGCCGTTCTGGATTCACTTGGAGGCTGGGGCGAGAATCGTCATGCCAAGGACACAGTCCCCTATACTGACGTCCCTCGCGGCGCAGCGCTAGAGAAGATCCGATAAGATCGACAATGTCTGTTGCTTGTCGAACTTGTTCTTTGGTATCTGTTGCCGATGCCTGGGACACCGAAGGCTCCTGTGACGCTTGCCAATCAAGGAAGACGCGCAATTCAATAAGCGCCACAGCACGAGTCTTCCTTGACCCTCCTATACTCTCGGCTCGTTTGCGGGGGCCGAGTCCTGCCATCCAGACAGGGCCGAGGAGTATAGCGCGGCGCTCTTCGCAGGTCAACGCGAAACCTTTGAAGAAGGGAACAACATTTCGGCACCACCCTGATTATGCCAAATCGGCCGTAAAGCTCAAGCATGCGTGGCATGCGATGCAGGCATACTTGCAACGCATTGTCCCTAATTACCGAGTGACTTCTGTCGAACGGTGACCGACATGTTCAGGTTTTCACCATTGCGAAAGATATCGACCGAAACAGTGGATCCCGGCGTTGTGGTCGAAACTTGTTTCGAAAAATTGGACGGTGTATCGACCTGTTTTCCGTTCCAGTGAAGAACAATATCACCACGTTTCAGCCCAGCTTTTTCAGCAGGTGACTGATCGAGGACCGCATGCAACAGCACGCCTCGAGAAAGATCATATTGTGCAAGTATCGCCGGAGGAACCGAGTGTAGCTGCACCCCCAGCCAGCCACGTCGCACGGCACCTTGTTCTTTTATTTGCTCGTAGATATTGCGGGCTTTATTACTTGGAATGGCAAAACTGATCCCACGATGGCTCGGACCTACGATAGCCATATTGATGCCAATCAGTTGACCCTGTGCATTGACGAGAGGGCCGCCGCTATTACCTGGATTTAAGGCGGCGTCCGTTTGGAGCAGGTCATCGTAACTACCGCGGCCAATACCGTCGCGACTCGTGGCGCTAACAATGCCAAAACTGACGCTGTTGTCGAGGCCATAAGGACTTCCTATCGCCCAGACCGGATCGCCGGCCGCTAAGCTGCCACTATCACCCCAAGTTGCAGCATGCAAAAGGTCCCGATCGATTTTTAAGACAGCAATATCAGTCGTCGGATCGGTGCCGATCAAGGTTGCGGGGTACTGGGTCGCATCGTGAAGTGTGACAAAATAGTCATCCGCATCTTCGACAACATGGTAGTTCGTCACAATATATCCATCTGAACCAACGATGACTCCCGATCCCTGTCCCGCTGAATGCTGATGATAGGGGTTAGCAGAGCTGTGTGTATTAATATTCACCACGCTAAAAGTAATGGATTCAGCCACAAGCCGCGAAGTATTTGCAAAACTCGTCGGGCTAAACGCATCGAGTGTTTCGTGGGTTGCGCGAACACGTCCTCTGGCAATGCGATAAGATAACCATTCAATTGTCGATGGGAGGAGCAGGATCCCGATTAACACCAAAATAGCAATCAGAGGCTGGAGCAAAAATATCTGCCGACGACTCCTTCGCAAGGCGTGTTGTGGTTTCGGCCGACTCAGCAAAGATGGGGCTGGGTCAGAAGACTTGAATGGATTGTCCATGCAGATGATCCAACGGTGATTGTGGTTGCAATTTATCGAACTGCTCCCGGTTGTGATTATAGACGATCAAATCAAAATGAGCACTATAATAGGAT
>CAUZBD010000061.1:0-8892 GCA_963577795.1 Planctomycetota bacterium
AGCATCTTGAGATGGTCAATGATTCGCTTAAGCAACGAAATACGGATGTGATGACCAAACTCGAGACGATTGGAAAACGGATACGCGATTTACTCAAGACACTCCGGCACAAACATCTAGAAGATCTCTCCAGCGGAAATATTCAGCCGCAAGTAAGCGTCGCCTATCTGGCCGCGCTCAATGCCTACGCGCGCGTGCGCGACCATTCACGCAATATTGCCGAAGCCGTGTCGGGCGAAAAATAAACACGCAGTTGCGATGCGTGTCGTTGGGTGATGACCGACATCGGCAATCACCTGCCACTGGCGCCCAAAAGCAGGGCAATCAGGCCAACTAGCGGCAAGAGACAAATCGCCACAGCAACGATGATCGCTCGGCGGGGAATAATGTTCCCGGCAGATCGTAAGGCAAAGGGCAGTAGGATCAAACCAAAAATGCCCGAAAATGTGGCCGCCAGGACGAGAAGGCTCCCCAATGCCGCCATTCTCTCGTTGGGTTCGATAAAGGCCCCAAAAAAAAGCAGAACCAGGATGAATAATTCTCCTAGTAACGCGGTGAGTGTACACATAACCCAGGCGACGATGATCGCCCTCGAGAGGGGCGATGGTGGTAGCGGAGGCTTTTTCGGGTGCGACATATTTTTGGGCGATCGACAAAAAAAGCGTGAGAGACCTCGTGGTCTCTCACGCCCTAAAATCAAAGTTGGGGTAGATGCCTTTTAGCAGCGGTAGCTGGTAACGACAATATCACCACACTTCTTGATCACGACCTTGACTTTGTAACCGCAACACCACTTGTAAACGATGACTCCCTTGCAACAAACACCACAGCGGTCTTTGATGCAGGGTTCGCCCTTGCAACAGGCTGGTAGGCAGATGGGAATGTCGTAACAAGTCTTGCAGCAGCAGGGATCGGCAACCTTGAGGGTTGTCTTCACGGGGGGATCACACCCGCAGCAGACTTTACGGCAGCGACCACGCTGGCGATAAGTGATGCAGGGCGCTGGACAACACGACGCTTTTTCATCGGTCGTAGCTTCTGCCGCATCTTCTGCCGCAACCGTCACGACTTTTACCTGCCCATCGTCTGCAGCATCGGCAGTCGCCGTGGATACAGCGAACAGGCTGACAACGAACAGCATGCAGGGCAACAAGATCCAATTTATTTTCATAGCAGGTACACTCTCCTCCAAAGGGTCGGGCAACGCCACCATGCGCTGCGAGGCGGGAATAGGGGCCAAAACAACCCCCATCTGTTTCATTCATCCCTGAGTGTATCCCAACTAAATCACCTTGTTTACCCCACCCGCAAAGTCTCACAAAGTTGAGCTGCTTATGTATCTGTACTGCTTGATCCTGTTTATGTCCTAGCACTTCCTTTACTTATTTTCTGTCAGTTAAAGGGTCACTTGCACCAAAATCAGGCTCCAAAAAGCGTGAAAATACCGAACTCCAACAGAATTGGTGTGGGCAACCTCTCTTTTGAGTGGCCATTGATCCCGCATTGTTGGTCTCTGATTGGCTAAAACCCCCTGCTAGAGGGCCACTTACTGGCACGAGATTTCTTAAGAAACGGTTAAAATCTCATTTTGATCTTATTGTTTACGAAAGGAATTGGGGCGACTTTGCCGATTATAAGGGTTATGTCGGTTAAATAACCCTTTCAAAAAGGGTGCTTGCATGACGGTGTCCTTCATGACGGTGTCCTTCATGACGGTGTCCTTCATGACGGTGTCCTTCATGACGGTGTCCTTCATGACGGTGTCCTTCATGACGGTGTCCTCAGGGTTTCTCAAAAACGATTACCAGCGATGAAAAACAACGACGACAAAGACCAGACTAGGTGGCGTACTGAGCTCAAGCTTTTTTGGCCCAGCACGTGGGGCACAAGCAGCGCTGCGTTCACATTCATCCTCCTCTCTGCCTGTATCCTTTGCTCGGGCCCACTCGTCGCTCAGGATGTGGCTCGTCAAGACGAGGGCCCAGCCGACTGGTATGCCGATGCTTTTGAGGCCGACTCGGGTGCCGCTGCTTTAAAACTTGGAGGTGCTTCTGAACTTGGTGTTGTCAAACAGGGAACGCCGGAAACCCTCCCGATCAGCAACACCTCCTTCACGAGTCTGATCGAGCGTATCGAGGCACTCGAGGCTCAAGCCGACACGGAAAAACAATTCTCCGGCAATGTTACTGAGATCGATATCGTCAAAAAACCGACCATCAAAATATTTGGTCGTGCCATGCTCGATTATTGGGGCTTCCCCAGTAACTCACCCCTGGTGAACTGGGTGGGACAACCCAACACGGGGGCACCCTTTTCCAACACGAACCCAAAAGCTTTTATCGGCTTTCGCCGTCTGCGACTCGGTGCCAAGGGACAAGTCACAGAAACAATGGAATACAAACTCCAAATGGAGTTTGCCCAGCCCGATGCGGTCACCTTTAAGGATGCCTATCTCGGCTGGCTGAATCTTCCCTGGAACGACAAAATTTTGATCGGCAACCAGAAGCGTCCTTATGGACTCGCACATTTAGACAGTAGTCGTTACATGGTCTTTATGGAGCGACCTTATGTGGTCGACGCCTTTAACAACGATGCTCGACGGTTGGGTGTGGAGGCATACGGCTATTCGGATGACGAACGCTGGAATTGGCGGTACGGTGGATTTGATATGCAAAATATCGCTAAGGTCGGCCGTATCTATAACAATCAATTCGAACCGGAAGCCGCGGGGCGTATTGCCAATACGATTTGGTATGACGAAATGTCAGGTGGTCGCGGCTATGCCCACTGGGCTCTTTCAGGGGCCGTTTGTTTTCCCAATGGTGGTCCCACAGCGCGATTCAGAACGCGACCTGAGGCTTATTCACAAACGAGTTGGTTCGATACAGGACAGATCACCAACGGAGAGTCCTATCAACTTGGCGGTGTGGAAGGCGTGATTAATGTGAATCAACTATCGGTTGTCGGCGAGTACATGGGAGTCACCATGCAGCGGACGGGTGCGACTGATCTTAACTTCCATGGTGGCTACATGTATGTCGCTTATTGGCTCACCAATGACTATGCTCCATGGAATCGACAGCGTGGCGTGCTAGGCCGTACGAAACCGAATGAAAATTTCTTTATTGTCCGCACCAAACAGGGTCGCCAGCGAGGCTGGGGTGCCTGGCAGATTGCGGGCCGCTTATCCCGCGGTGATTTTAGCGACCAGGGTATCGATGGTGGTATCGGGCAGAGTTTCAGTTTCGCCCTCAACTGGTGGTGGAATCCCAATGCTCGTATGCAGTTCAATTACATTAACGGCGCGATAAGCCAACGAAATACTAACAATAGCGGCGGTGGACCTGGCGGTAATCAAATTGCAAATAACGTTCCTACGAGCGGAAGTTACAACTGCTTCGGAACGCAATTCATGATCGACTGGTAAGCTTCACAGGGCTATTTTTAAAAGAGCAAGCAATGAGCAACGCAACGCATTCACAGATTATTCCCATGCTTCAAATCAAACGCATAACCCTTTGGGTGGTCATCGTCACTGGCAGTTTCTATCTGACACCTACCAGGGTGACGACGGGAGCAGAAACCACCACGATTGCAGCAACCTGTGACTGTGCCGCTGGCGGAACTGATTGTTGTCCCAAGTGCAAACTCGAGATCAAAAAAGAAGCCGTCAAAAAACATTTCTATACTGTCGAATGTAAAACCATCTGTATCCCCAAAGTCACTTGTCCCTGGGAAAAATCGCCCCAGAAAGTTTGCGACGGCAGTTGCGATTCGGGCGACTGCCAATGCCCGGTGCCCTGCAAAGGAGCACGCACACGTAAAGTGAAGTTCATCCGGAAATATGAATACGAATGTGAAAAATGCAAATACAAATGGACGCCTACTTGCCGTACGTGTGATTGCACCAGCCCCTCGGGCCAGCCTGACTCAACTGCAGGTGAGAAATTTGCTCCGCCCATTCCGACGATTACAGATCGTGCCGCCCGGCTACTGAATGTCTTTGACGCGATTCCACTGTGGAAATAGAGTCGTCGAGACTCAAAAATAACCCACAATATCCAGTACTCGTGGCCCTCTTCTCTCCGCAGCCATTTATAGTAGAAGGGTGGGGCGCGGACCAATGGAAACCGAGGGCGGGAGATGCCTAAAGGAAGTACGACGCGGTGGAACTTTCGCGTTCTGCTCGGACAGGGTGTCCTGCTTGACGTCAGCCAAACGCTTTCTAGCCCGCGTTTGGTGCTGCCCTTTATCTATATTTCGTTCGGTGCCCCCGTGATCTTTGCCGGCCTGTTGATTCCTATCGTACAGATATCGCGGATGATCGGGCAAATCGTTTCTGCACCGCTGATCTCGGCGACTGAAATATGCAAATGGTACATGAGCCTGGGCATCCTGATCGCAACGACAGCCCTCATCGTGGTGGCCTTAACTGCCGAAGCGACTTCCGACACCCAGCACTTCGTCATTTTGACGGTGATCTTTCTTGGTGTCTCCAGCATCATTGGCCTCGGTCAGGGTTTGAGTCGCCTCGCATTCCAAAACATGCTCGGCTATGTCGTACCACGCACACTGCGTCGAAACTTGCTTTTTTCACAGACTGGCATCAGTGGCCTCCTGGCAATTGTCCTCGCCTGGGGGAGCCAGAAATTCTATTTCAATAAAGCAGATGAAGAGCACCTCGCGCTCCTTTGGGCAGGAATCGCCGTAGCCATGCTATCCGGCATTTTGAGCATGTTTATCAGAGAGTCCGCCGTTGCTGAAAAAAAACAGCACGCTACGATCAGAAAAGAAAAAAAGAGCATAACGGCCACATTTAGAGAAGGCATTGAGTCTGTCAGGCAAGTGCATTGGTTCCGGCAGTTCATCGTCGCGCGGATTCTTTTTTTGTCGATCGAGTTGGCCATGCCTTTTTATGCCATTCTCGCGGCTGTTGAGCACGTAAAAACAGAAGATGCCCTTGGTAGTTTTGTGATCGCCACAAGTCTGGGATTGATGTTTGGTGGTTTTTTCTGGCAGCGGTTATCGCCTTGGCCACTGCGCCGGATCATGAGTCTTGGCGGGCTGATCGCCCTGGCCGCGGCGATAGTCGCATTGCTTAGCCACTACGGGAACCCCAAGAGCCACTGGTTTTATTACGACTTGGTATTCTTTCTCATTGCACTTGCCGATCAAGGGGTTGCTTCCGCTAGAAAAATTTATATCGCCACCCTCGCGAGCGCAGAAACGCGGCCTTACTACATTGCGGTCAGCGATACGCTCGTCGGTGGCGCGGCGGTCCTATTTGCGTTCTTGCTCGGAGCCCTTGCCCACTTTCAACATGCCTTGTGGCCGATCCTTGTGCTAGCCGGCCTCAACGGTCTTGCCGCCCTCTATGCCATGCGATTGAAATCGATCCCGGCCGAAAAAGAATGAGGCAACGCTTTTTCGCTTCCGTGTCAATAAACCACCACACAATGCAGCAAACTGCCATTGAAACTATTTTGGTTGCTTAACTTAAAAGTTCTGCAAAGCGATCAAAAAGATAGTCGCTATCGTGTGGACCGGCCGAGGCTTCTGGATGGTACTGGACGCTGAAAACGGGCAAATCGCGGTGACAGACGCCCTCGATCGTCCCGTCGTTGAGGTTCCGGTGGGTTACCTCTAACTCTTTGGGGAGGCTTTCCTCACAGACGGCAAAGCCATGATTTTGGGAGGTGATCTCCACGCGACTGGTTTCGAGATTCTGCACCGGTTGATTGGCCCCGCGATGACCAAACTTGAGCTTAAAGGTCTCTGCTCCACAGGCGAGAGAAAGCAATTGGTGACCAAGACAGATCCCAAAAATCGGCTTCTCGCCCAACAAATCACTGATTGTCTGTGCCGACTGCGTCAATGGCACGGGGTCTCCCGGTCCGTTCGAAAGGAAAATACCATCCGGATTTTCTGCGAGAATCTCTGCTTTCGATGCAGATCCGGGAAGCACCGTGACGCGGAATCCGCGACTAACCAAATGTCGCGGAATATTCCATTTCATCCCATAATCAAGCGCCACGATGTGGCCTTTAGAATCAGGCGTATTCGTTGAATCATCGGCCACAGGGAGTGTCGACCAAGCACTTAAAACTTGATCCCAACGCACCGGTTCGGTAGGCATCACTTCCTGGACCAAATCCCGTCCCACCAGACCCGGACTCGCCTGTGCCTTGGCCACCAAACTTTGATCGTCTAAATCAACCGTTGAAAGCACTCCTTTCATCGCACCCTCCCGCCGGATGCGACGGACCAACGCGCGCGTATCAATTCGTTCAATCGCAACAATACCCCATTTCTTCAAATAGGAAGAAAGATCGCCTGTAGCGCGAAAGTTACTGTGTAAACGACTATTTTCACGCACAATAAAACCTGCCAGATGCGGTCGTTCGCTCTCGCGATCTTCATCATTGACCCCATAATTACCGATCAGCGGGTAAGTCATCGTGACGATTTGGCCCCGGTAGCTCGGGTCGGTCAAGATCTCCTGATAACCGGTCATGGAGGTATTAAAACAGACCTCTCCATCCACCTCACCCTCGGCACCGAACGCGTTTCCCTCAAAGACGGTTCCATCCTCAAGGGCGAGTTTCGCAGACTGGCTCTCTAACACAGAATCCCCACCTTACTTTTAGATGTCCGGCGAGCCGGAATGTCAAACCATACGGCTTATACCGCGAGTAGCCACTCTTTTTGCCCTTTTAGCCAATTTTATCCCCAGCGGTCACCGCCGGGTAAAGTTCTAGCACCGACAGCACCGATAGTTGCAGTACGGCTGTGGGTCTCCGAACTTCCAACCGTTGGAATTTCGGACAGCCAATTGGAGAGTTCCTGTCCCGGCGAGCAGGAACTCTCTTTTTTTGTCTCCATCCGACCGAGCAACGTGCAGAAAACCGGGCCCAGTATACGGCCTCTGAACGACTTTCCTAGACCCGTCTCTCTCTGTAGGCCCTTCTCCAGGCCGTGCCATTATCCGGCTCGCAAACCCCGGTCAACCTGATCCTGGTCGCGAAGATAAACAGCCAAGACCGATTCGAACATTTCGCCGCGAATCTTCCATGCAGGACTTTCGTCCGTGTAAGCGTTTCCGTGTTCAATCAATAAACGATACATAAATTTAAAAAGATGCCTCGGCACGCGCAAATCGCGAAATGCTTTGACCAACCGCGATTCACTCATACCTTCCTCAAACCAGTCGCGCAGCATCGGTTCTGTGCCCTCTCGAGCACAAGCACGTATCCGAGCGGAGGCCACGTCATACAGAGCTTCTCCGGTCCAGTCCAAGGAAGGAATCATATTTTGTTTATCAAGTCGGGCCCGCTGAAAAAAATCGCGCTCTTCGCGATCAAGAAAATCGGCGACCTCAATCGGCAGCAAAAGTTTGAACCCGATACCTGGATGTTTGAGTAACTTGTTGTCCAGCAGTGGCCAGAGAAAAGCTTTCATCAAATCTGCCCGACCATTGATGAGATGCGGTTCGTCGATGCGATCAACAAGAATCACAATCCCTGGAAACTGGAGGCTCTGCAGGATGCCCTGTAATTTCCTCAGCAGTTCGAACCGATCATCCGTGCGATCTTTGTTCGGAAGCGGTTGGCCATCAAGCTCCGAAGCTGAAAAATGTAGCAGCAGTTGCCCGAGGGCACGCCTCTGGCAGGGAATCGTCCGCAAATGTCGAGCGATACCGCGTGCCTTAAGATAACTTTTGGCCATCCGAAAGAACCGCGGTAAAAATCCCACGCCAGTCGCCACATAGGGCCACGGTGTATTGAGCGCCCGAAGTGCTGCTTCCCATCCCTGAGAAAAAATAACGGCGAGGACCACCAGCGGAACGAAAAAACAGAGCGCTAAATCCCAACGTCTTTTCCATGTACGGAATCGTAATTTGCGCCGCAAACGATTCCATCTTCCCTTGTAGGTCTCTGCAGTGGAACGGTCGTAGCAGGCGGCAAGCAGCAAAAGGTCCCTTGCCTGATTATGATCTAAAGATTTTAAGTCGACATCAAAAGGCATATCCTCTCGAGATGCGGCATGGCCTAAGATGCGATCGATGAGTTGCGTCACACCGAGTGATAAAATCGCGTCGACGTGATCCCACAATTTCCATTCGCCAAGCAAGCGATCCGGTTTTCGCCG
This sequence comes from Planctomycetota bacterium, assembly GCA_963577795.1. Taxonomy (GTDB): domain Bacteria; phylum Planctomycetota; class Planctomycetia; order Pirellulales; family UBA7805; genus UBA7805. The sequence continues at coordinate 8,149 of CAUZBD010000061.1, forward strand.
CCGCGCTGGTAGAGTCTCCCAGAAATGATCCAAAAAGGGATTAAAATCAACGTAGTCGATGACAAACACCCGCTCGGCAGGATGCTGACCATTGTGGAGAAGCAGGTGCTCGAACATCTGAAGTCGGATCGCCGTTTTTCCAGATCCTTTTTCGCCAAAAACAATCGATGTCGAAGGGTCGGCGGGGTTTCCGTAGATTTTTTCCCAGGCTGGATGAAAGGTATCGCGAAGACAATGTTCCTTGAAGACTCGATCGGTCTGGGCATCTTCTTCCACAAAGGGATTGGCGGTTAGAGAATGGTGCGCTAAAAATTGCTGGATATTCATCGTAATAACTGCCGGTTGGGTTAACCCTGTTCTGCTTGATGATCGAGATGGGGAAAGCAAATCCCAGCCCGCTGCCATTGTCCCCAACCTTCCCTCCAGACCAGGTGGTTTGCAAGCACGCGGCCCTCGTCAATCCACTGTCGCATCACTCCCGCATCGACCGGCCCAACGTTTTGTCCACCCGTCTCAGGGCATACATACCATTGAGCTTCCGGGGATTCAGAGAGCGGGTCACCATTTGCAGCAGGGGGCATCTTTGCTGCAGCGTTCCCAGGAAGGGCTGTCTGCGGCATGGGCAAAAGGGCATCCTCGACGGATTGTTTTTCAACCGGTGCTGCCGGTTTTCCTGCATCGATGGCCTCGGCCACCGGCAAGACTTGATCCACATCTTCAAGAGGGCTGGCTAGCGGCAAAGCT
>CAUZBD010000062.1:0-8791 GCA_963577795.1 Planctomycetota bacterium
ACTGGCTTTCTTGCTAATGGAACCGGTCGATTTTCCTGCACCTTTTGCCGCCGGAAGAGCCTTAGATTTCGCTACCGCTTTGCTGCCCATGGCCGCCCTTGCCTCTTTTCCAGTCGCTTTCTTCTTCACTCCCGCTGACTTTTTAGGATCCTCCGTCTTCGAGCTTTTCCGCTTAGGCAAACGCTCTTTCGCGTCGGGTGCAATTTCAAGCAAAATATTTCGAATCACTAAACCATGCGGCGCCCGTATCAATTCAGCGCCTAATTGATTCAGCAACGACCCAAACTCAATCCCTGCGTTTTTTGGAATCGAGCGCTCAAGGCCCGGAAGTAAATATTTTTGTTTTTCTTTTTCCGTGACCACACCCACAATATAGAACGCTTCGAGTGCTCCACTCCCTACGGGAATGGAGTGTCCGGAGAGCGTCATTTGCGTTACATAGGCCACCGTAAATGGAGTAACTCCTTTTAATTTTTGTAATTTCTTAACCGCAGCGCCGATGTTTTCTTTTTTGAGTTGCTCTATGTCGAACGAATAATTAGTTTCAAAAACACTCTGCAATATTTGCCGCGCACGATTCCCCGCACCTAAAGGATCGGGGAGCATGTGCATCGATTCACTGAGTTCCGTAGCCGTACTTACGCGGACCTCATTCCAATCGTAATAGTCGCTCTCAAGGGCTGCTAACGCCTTATCGGCAGCGGCCGCTGAGGCGTTTTCCAGACAGCATCCGTAAAGCAACTGCTGCATCAGCGGAAGCCGCATATTAGGGGCGACCGGCTTATAATGCTTTTTTAAAACCTTATGAATTTTTGCATACAAACCACTGCGATTTACTGCCATCTTCTCTCTTCGCACCCTATCTAGAGGAACTTACAGGTAATTAAATCAAATGGGGGAAAACGTTGAATGGCTCCAGACACCATTGCCTAGGGCACTTTTTGCGATTCGTCGTCACGGTTATCACTACGCGTATTACTCTCCGTATCCGGCAAAACAGACTCTAAAAGCTGATTGATTTCAATCGATTTTTTCACACCCTGATCAAGTACAAACTTCAACACGGGCGTATAGCGGGTATCAATTCTTTTTGCCACTTTCGCCTGTAAAAAACCGGCTGCATGCTGTAAACCGTGCATGCAAAGGTTTTGTTGCTTTTCATCTCCCATGACCGATACAAAAATACGTGCCGTTCGCATATCCGCCGCGACCTCAACATGCGTCACCGTCACGTGTTCAATTCTCGGATCCTTGAGATCCTGAAGAATAGATATCCCTACTACCTCCCGAATGGCCTGGGCCGCTTTTTGCAGACGTCGAGAATTCATTTCACTCCTTGCCCCGTACACAGAAAGTCTCTGGAGCACGCTCGCTTTTAGAGGAACTAACTATTCTCCATCCAACGTGCGGGCTACTTCCTCAATCTTGTAGACCTCCATGAGGTCTCCCTCTTTAATATCGTTGAACCCCTTCAGCTTGATTCCACACTCAAGCCCCTCGCGCACTTCGCGCACATCATCTTTAACACGCTTCAGCGCGTCGATCATATAATCTCCAATGATGGTATTGTCGCGAATAACGCGAGCCCTCGCATTCCGCTGGAGGACTCCTTGAAGAACGCGACATCCGGCAACGGTGCCTACCCGACTGATCTTGAACGCCCTCTGGACCAACGCCCGGCCCAACTCTGCTTCCCGCTCCGCAGGTTTGAGCATTCCCTCGAGGGCCGCTCGTAGATCGTCCGTCAGATTGTAAATAATACTGTAACGGCGGATTTGGACGCCACGGTCTTCTGCAAGGACTCGAGCTTGTTCGTCGGGTACGACGTTAAAACCACAGATAACCGCATCGGACGCATCCGCCAAATGGACGTCCGCTTCGGTAATTCCTCCGACAGTCGCCTGCAATATTTTAAACCGTACTTCCGGATGATCAATCTTTTCTAACTCCTGTTGGATCGCTTCAATCGAACCTCGAACATCCGCACGAAGAATAAGATTCAATGTTTGAACCTCATCCTGACCCAAACGATCAAAAAGCCCTTCAAGCGTAACATGCACCGGAGGTGCAAGGCCCGAGGTCCGCGTCTGCTCACCGCGCTCCAACGCAATTTCACGTGCCTTTGAAACATCATCAAGCACATAGAACCGTTCTCCTGCGGCAGGAGCAATATTAAGCCCCGTCACGTCCACAGGCGTCGAAGGTCCCGCTTCCGATAAAGTTTTTGAGGGACGTAAAGTGTTGTACATCGCCTTGACTTTGCCATACGCATTTCCACAAACGATGGAGTCACCGACTTTCATGGTGCCATTCTGCACAATGAGCTTCGAAACCACTCCGCGGCCCTCATGCAACTGCGCTTCGAGGCACGTTCCATAAGCTTGGCGAATTGGATTGGCGCGGTAGTCTTTATCTTCAGCGATAAACAAAAGCATCTCGAGAAGATCATCGATACCCGTACCTTTGGTGGCACTCGTTCGAATAAGTTCCACCTCCCCGCCCCAGTCTCTGGGCAACAGATCGTTCGCGGCAAGACCTTGCATGACACGATTTTCATCAACCCCCGGCAGATCGATCTTATTGAGTGCGATGATGATCGGTACATCTGCTGCCCGCGCATGACTGATTGCCTCTTCTGTCTGTGGCATGACACCGTCATCAGCCGCGACCACAAGCACTGCGATATCTGTAACATTCGCTCCTCGTGCTCGCATTTCGGTAAACGCTTGATGCCCCGGCGTATCGACAAACGATATCTTCTTTCCATCTTTTACGACATCGTAGGCACGGATGTGCTGTGTAATTCCACCGCTTTCACCACTGACGACATCAATCCCTATAATCGCATCGAGCAGCGACGTTTTGCCATGATCGACATGCCCTAAAAATGTCACGATTGGCGGTCGTGGTACGAGGTCACTGGCATCGTCCTCAACGTGTAGCGTCGATTGTAAAAGAACATCCTCAATATCAACCGGCAGTTTGATTTCAATACGAACACCCAATTCTATCGCCAGCAGCTCTACCGTTTCGGCATCCAACTCCGAATTGATCGTACACATCATTTCCATCGCCATCAGCTGACGTTGGATACCAGCTGCAGACACACCCACAGCCTCGGAGAAAGTACGCACCGTACACGGAATTTCAACCGCCACGTCGCCCTTACGCGGTGCGGCCGTGCTCACTCCTGACCGTCGACGAAACGCCGTTCGCCGCGACCGCCCCCCGTCATCCCGTCCCCGCCGTCCTCGGGTTGTTTTCTTTCGGTTGAGCTGCCTTGCTTCGCGTCCCCCCAGCAGGGAATCTTCTTTCGCCATTTTATCCTTGGTGGGAACTCTCTTCTCTGGCTCTTTTTCACCAACTGGTCGGATACGCCTACGAACCTTGTCAGTACTGGGAACCGCTAGTCCCTGTGGGGAAACGGGCGCACCGGGCGCACTTGGTGTTGTCTCGTCTGTCTGCTTCCCCTTCCCATGTTTCCGCAGATACTCAGAAAGTGGCTTGGATCCACCCGTGCGCAGTGCATCGGGCGATAACTTGAAATCCGGTTTTTGTGCGGCGGGTCCCTCCGACTGCCGCGGCGTCGCAGGATCGACCGTTGGCATCGGCGCGAGCTTGATGGCCGGGGCCGGACGATTTTTTGGAGTTCGAGGCTCGTCACTTACCTTTTTCGTTTCCCGAGGTTTCTCTGCCTGAATAACCTGGGGCTTACTTCTGGCCGCTGTGGGAGCGACGTAATCTTCTCGTCGAATAGCAGTACCGGAGTCCAAATGACCCTGTAATTGTTCCGCCGTTGAGTTCGTCGCGGAAGGAGAAGTTTTATTACCGCCAGCCACATACTCCTTAAGCTTTGTGACTTCCTCGTCACTGAGGTTGGCCAAGGCAGAACCCTTGCCGACAATACCCACTTTAGAGCAAACCTCCGAGAGCTCAGCGCTATCGATCTTTAATTCTTTGGCTAATTCGTAAATACGTGCGGGCAATGCGTGTCTCCCTTTCCCTTCCCTCTTATCAAGTGCCAACTGAGCAAGAGGAAAATACCTTGAACTCAATTCATGGCTTATTTCTCCTGATGGACAGCCGCCTACGAACCTTTAAAGGTCCACTTTGCGCTTACCGTCTCCAAAAACTCTTCTCCTCAGGGCGTCAGCACAACTCACTGTTCTGTAGCTTCAGCCGACGCTTCCTGTGCAGACACCTGGTCCGCCTCGTCAGAAGCCTCTTGGCCCTCGATCTCCGCGACCACCGATTCTTCTGTTATTGCAGCTTCCCCCTCACCTTCAGCCGGGGTCGCTCCCCCCGCTGCAACCTCTGGAAGTGCCGGTTCCTCCTCAGGCAATGCTTCATCGGAAGCCGAAGCGACCTCTTTGCCGGACTCAGCGTTGGACTCAGCGTTGGACTCAGCGTTGGACTCAGCGTTGGACTCAGCGTTGGACTCAGCGTTGGACTCAGCGTTGGACTCAGCGTTGGACTCAGCGTTGGACTCAGCGTTGGACTCAGCACTTGCCATTTGCTTGGCGACTTGCGCGTCTATTCTCTCCTGTTCGCGTCGCTGCCGTCTCGCTTCGGTCGCTAATTTCTCGGCCTCTTCTGCTTTCGCCTCGGCCTGAACGACAATCGCGTCTACAGCCGCCTCGGTCAGTCCGCCCATCTCCATAAAGACATCGGGTTCAATGACCGAAAGATCGTCGTAGGACATATAGCCCTGCTCCACGAGTTTCACTGCAAGCTCGTCAGAAATACCCTCCAGTTCTGAAAAACCGGTAACCGCGCGGTCGATTTGTTCGCCCAACTCTTCCTGGGTCATGATTTCAATATCCCAACCCGAAAGCTTACTGCCCAAACGTACATTTTGACCACGACGGCCGATTGCAAGCGACAATTGATCTTCGCGGACGAGCACAATGGCCCTGCCGAGCAATTCGCAAAGAATCACATCCTCCACCTCAGCCGGCTGGAGAGCGTTTGGAATCAAAACTTGCAAATCATCACTCCAGCGCACGATGTCAATCCGTTCGCCCGCCAGCTCATCAACGATATTCTTAATTCGACTGCCCCGGATCCCTACACAGGCACCCACAGGGTCCACACGCTGATCATAGCTGCTTACGGCGACTTTACTTCGATAACCCGGTTCGCGAGCCATCGACTTAATCTCAATAATACCTTCGGTGATTTCCGGAATTTCTTGCTCAAAGAGTCGCTGGACCAATTGCGTGCGAATACGACTCAAAATGATCTTTACGCGACTGCCCGCTTTACGAACTTCAAACACGGTCGCTCGAACGCGCTCGTTCGCGTGATGCGTTTCACCCGGAATCTGCTCGCTTCGGGGTAAAATGGCCTCCACATTGGTCAGCGAGACTGTTGCCGCCCCTCCTTCGTACCGCTGCACCACCCCGGTGACCATTTCGCCAATCTGGGCGTCGTATTCGTCATAGAGCGCGTCCCGTTCCGCTTCTCTGATTTTTTGAATAATGACCTGTTTTGCGGTTTGCGCACCAATCCGACCGATCGTTTCCTCCGGATCGAGCGGATTCCCGTTGTGCGTTCCATGGATGGCGCCTGACTCCCGATCAATATGAACGGTAATCTCCTCCTCCTCGCCGTAGTACTTACTTGCGGCCGAGACGAGCGCCTGTTCGATCGCCTCAAAGACGACCTCCGTCTTGATGTTTTTATCGCGATGGATTGCATCGACGATACGTAAAACTTCTTCTGGTTTCATGGCGTTACTTATTTGATCCACAAGTACAAGCGAATGGCCCGCGCGGTGCGTCCGTACGGAAAGCGACCTTAGCCCCCCCTCTTTCTGGGGGAAAGGAACGCGAAAACCATTCGCCAGTCACTACTTAGCATCGAAATGTAATCGGTTAAGCATATCGGGGGGTTTGGGACCTGTCAAGCGGCGACAGGTTTTGCGTGCGGCGTTCTCTGCAGCAAACCAACCTATTAATACTGGCCGACAGCGATGGCGGCCGCCTGTGCCTGTGGCGTCACCGAAAGGCTGATAAAGGCCTCTCCCGCGGCTTGGGGCTCGCGCGAGATTCCCGAAAGTGGACAGTCTGTATCCGGGGCATCGAAGTTGATCATCCCGGGGATTTCACCCGCGGAAAGGGCAAGCAGGCTGCCGATCATTTCTACCATTCCGCTGCCTGCCCCCAAATTACCAAAATGACTTTTCGCTGCCATCACCGGCAGTGTGCGTTCCCCAAACACGGCCCTGATTGCCCTTGCCTCCTCGGCGTCGCCCCAACGGGTTGAGAGGCCATGCGCGTGCACGTGCCCAATGCGATCGATATCAGAACGCTCACTTTTAAATAATGCGGCAAGTGCATTTTCGATGGCTCGCTGCCGATCGGCAACACCCTGAGTTGATAAAACGGTCGAGGAACCTCGCGCTAAAAACTCTCCATAAATTTTGGCGCCCCGCGCTTCTGCAGACTTTAAGTCCTCAAGCACGACAACACCTGCCCCCTCCCCCAGCACCATTCCACAACGATCGCGATCGAAAGGGCGACTCAATTTCTCCGGGGCAAACTGATCCGAAGCAACTTCCTCATGTTGCACTGCGTGAATCGCTTTCATCGGGTGCACACGCGTTCCGGTGGCTCCTACCACCATGAAATCAGCCGCGCCTCTCTCCATTGTGAAAAAAGCTTCGCCGAGGGCAAGATTTGCTGCGGCCTCCCGCATGGTGAGGGAGTTATTGGGACCCCGAAGATCATTGTAGATTGCCACGTGACTTGCCGGCATATTCGGCAAGTAGCGTAAAAGCCAAAGCGGCGTCATCTTCGCTAAGCCTTCTTGCCCCCACTGGCTGAAAAGAAAGCGGGCATCCTTCTCCGCCTCGGATGTATCGGGATCTTCACATGCACGAATTCCATCCACAAAATCTTCCGGCATCGTGAGCATGTAGTCGGTCCCGAAGATACAACCACACCGCTCGGGATCGATCGTACCGGCACTGAAACCAGCATCCTGCAAGGCAAGCTGTGCCGCCGCCACACCCATTTGAGTCTCCCGACTCATCAATTTGAGCCCTTTGCGGATCATCTTCTTCTGATCTTTGGCGAGTTCGCCGAAATCGTCGATTTTTCCGGAAAAATTATCTGCCAATGCGGCAAACTGTGGTCCACCCGAACAGAGACGCATTTCCTCGTAGGCTCGCACGCCGCTCCGTCCACCAGCAAGACTATCCCAGAGCGATTGGGGAGCATCGCCGACGGGACTGATGAGACCAATCCCGGAAATCACGATCCGACGCTGAGAGGGGGACGCAGCCATAACGCCTTAATGGATGTCGGTAAAGATCGACAAAGCGGGCATTGTACCGACGAAGTTCGGGCCCGTCGAGACAAACAGAAATTCTTTCTGTGCCGAGAAAAGCGACGATCAATAGCGACCACGGAAGTCTTGTGTGGTCCCGGGCCCGCTTCCATCGGCTGTATCCGCTTCCACCGCATCCCCCTTGTGCTCGACAAACAGCAACAGATCGGCACGCGGCGGGGATTTGGGTATCGGTAGTTTAACTGTTTTTGTGATACTGAAGTGTGGAACTGGCCGTGGGACGACTCCCAGGCTGATCAACAAGACTTTATTTCTCGGCCAGCGAAACCGCTCATGAAATTCACAGGACACCCTCTGCGGCACATCGATATTGTACCACGGTTTCCCACGATTGGTGCCCGGTGGGGACTGTAACTTTACCGAAACCAGTTTCTCAACCTGATCCAATTGGCATTTGATCATGGCATCGACAGTCGTTCCATCAAGGGACATCAGCGGATTGACTTCGACCACAATGCCTTCGGTCAGTTCTGCAACGTTCGAATCCTGGGCACCAGGGGTACTTTCTGGTGCCAAGTGGCTCTTGATGTAGGGATGCTCCCGGTTGAAATTTACAATCGTATTTTGACCGTTCGGAACCAACAATTTTGGAGATCCATGATTCTGGTAATCGCTTCGTCGTGAGAGTTCCTCGCGTAAGAGCATCGCATCCTCTCGGGCGACGAGCCAAGCTTCAACCCCTTCTGACTGCACCGGGACCGAATGGAGCAGCCTTTGAGCCCGGGTACGCCAATCGGGATGGCCTATCGTATAAATATGCAGCCCATACATATACGTCTTGCTCGCCGAGGAAACGTAACGATCGACGATGTGCGCGACGGCTTGCTGCATTTCTGGTGTATGATAAACACGAAGTGAACGCGGCGTTCCACTCAAAACGGCCACCGCATCCGAATGCCAACTCGCGTAGCCCGTGTCTCGTAGAATCCAGTCTACAATTGCCTGCTGAGGGGGTGATCCGTCCGTGTCGACCCGCGAGGTGTACGGCGAAATATCGTACTCTCGCCATACCTGTTTATGATCGTTCGGCAGCCGGCTGATGGGTTTGCCTGCCGTACTTGAGGCGGAAGCCTGCTGAAGCGTTGTTTGAGCAACTGGCTTCTGCGGATCGGTAGTGCTAATGGGGGCAACTGGGGCCCCGTTAGGAGGTCGCCACGCCTGCGGTGGGTTTTCACTCGACGCAGGTCTTGCCACGAGGAGCGTGATAAAACTTACGGCAAAAAAATATGCAAAGCGGTGAGAGAAAAATTGGGCAGTCAACATCGCTGAACCTCCTTACGGACCGAACCTTCTTCTGCGCAGAGACCTATCTAGTCGCAGAAATCGTGGCGGAGTATAGAAATCGCGCTGCTCGCGGGCAAGAGCGATCTGGTGCGCTGCAAGCACCCAAAGGGCGCCCGTCTAACGAAGGGATCCCACCACGAGCGTGCCGTTATGC
>CAUZBD010000063.1:0-8757 GCA_963577795.1 Planctomycetota bacterium
CTCGATCCGCTGCCGTTCTCCCTCGCTCTGATGGAGCTGTTCAGTCAGGATCAGATATTCTTCAAGCTGCTTATCGATGACGCCACGAGTCTCTTTGATATCCCCGCGCATCTGACCATTTTCTTCTCGCAGCGAATCAAGAATATCCTGCTGATCCTTGACTTTTGTAAGCAAGTCGCTGAGCTCTTTTGCCCGCGCATTGTATGTGTCTTTAAGCGAATCGTTCTGCAGCGTCAGTTCATTAAGTTCTGCCTCAAGCTTCGCTACTTCCTGCCGCTTGGCAGCCTGTTGTGTTGCAATTTCACCCTGCAGATCTTTCTTTTGCGACTGAAGCTCTACATTCTTCTGCGTCTCATCTTCAAGCTGCTTTTTCCAGCCGATCTTTCCTCCCGGGCCACCGGCTTCCTCACGGAGGACCTCGTCCCTCCAGTTCTTGTGCGTGGCGTAGATCATGACCGCAAAAGACATGAACACAACGCTCATACAGAAAATCAGAAAGACAAATATTTTACCCACGAGGTTCATCGAACCCCTCCTTGCTCGTCCGCATGCCGGCACAGACGTGGCCGGGGAAAACCAGAATAGACCCTATCGTCTGTAAAAAAGTATAGTTATGTCTTAAATCGACTGTCAAACAAACCAAAAGTGCTAGAAATTCTAATCGGGTCCCTGATCCCTATAAACCGCAAAACCGTGACGTAAAATACGACATTTTTTCCTTTTTTTGGGTCCCAGGACCACCGGAAAGACCAAATCAGCCGCAGTCGACCATCAGAGGGACAAACAGCGGGATTTGAACTTTTTCCCAGATCTGGTCCATCATCAGCGAACAGGGACCGGTTTTCTCCATGAAAAGAGCATCCACAGACCAACAACCGATACAAAAACCGCGCAGCTGCCGCCCAAGATGTCGCCCACCTTCAGATAGAAACTCTGCAATGGCTCGAGACGCGGCTCCACGAGAAGAATTTTTGATTTTCGCCGCGGCCCTAAAGACTGCACGTTTCCCCGACCATCAATCGATGCGGAAAGACCAGTATTCGCTGCGATCAAGAGCGGCGTGCGAAATTCGACTGCTCGAAAAACCCCGCAGATTAAATGCATATCAAGAGCGGAAGATCCCCAGAACCAGCCATCATTTGTCTGACTGAGCAGGACATCTGGAGATTGCTGCCGACTTTCCAGTTCGAGAAGCTGCCGACGAATGACATGCGGCAGGACCGTCTCGTAACAGATATTAGGGGCAAACCGGCGACCCGCAACTTCATAGATCGACGGATGCTCCCCAGGTGTCAAACCTCCCGTCAGGGGTGTCCAGTCGTACAGCGCGGGAATCATTTTTCCAAAGGGAATGTATTCACCAAACATGACTAAGTGCATCTTATCGTAACGACCGCGAACTTCACCTTCTGCTCCCAAAATAAGCGACGAATTATATCGATCTATTTTGCCTGCCTGATAGTGCTCAACATCGGTAGCCACAACCAACACGAACGGTTCAGTGTTGGTAGTAGCACGAATCTGGTGAAGTTCTTGCACAAGCTCTGCAAACCTGCGTTCTGAATATTTCTCGAGTTGATACACCACTTCAGGAAGACGCTTTGCTTTTTCAAGCAAAATCGCTTCCTCGGGCTCAACGATATTCCAGTCGGCAATCTCGCTTGCCGGCAACCATCCATCCTCGTCGGCTTTTATCAGCGGAACGGTCGACATTGATTCTGGCCAGACGATCATCTTGATTTCCCCGGGATCACGTAAAGCTTCCCGGGTTAATCGTAAGTATTCCTGATCAATGAGTTGCTGTGTCTCCTGCGGATCCCGATCAAACCGAGTATCGACACTTCCTTGAATAAGTGCCACGCGCGGTCCCAGGGCACCTGGTTCGCTAGCCAACCGATGCTGACCGTAGAAAAAGGCAATGAGTATTGCTATTGCCGCCGGTAGTAGCGGCCACACTTTCGGTCGTGCCCCACCGTAGGAGATCAGCGAGGCCAAGGCAGCTGCCACAAGCATCACGAGAAAGGTCACCGCATAGGCGCCAAACAGATCGCTAAGTTGAATAATTTCCAACCAGCCATGTTGTGTGTGCCCCAGGGCAGCCATCAGGAAACCGGTCACGAGATGACCTCGGAAATACTCAAGCCCCGTCCAGACAAGTGGGGCGGCAAAAAGTAAGGGGATCTTCAGCCTATGGACCGCACATCGGGTAAAACCAATAAACAGAGGGAGGTAACAGGCCAGATACGTCGTTAATGCAATCCAGCCAAAAATGGCCAACATGTGGGGCAACATGATCCAATAGAATGTTGCGCCGAAATAAAGCCATCCCAAACCGTAAAGCACGACATAAGGTCGCCAACTGTTGAGTTTCGTGCGACGAATCAGCAGCAACCAACCCAGAGGCGCAACCCACCCGAGCAGTCCCCAGTCGACCGGAGGAACGGCAAGCCACATCAAGACGCCACTGAGCAATCCCATCACCAGCGTCGAATCGCACCAACGCTGTAGACCGGTCAGGGAATGAACGGGTAACCACTTCGGTAAAACTTTTTGTCGATCGTTTGTCAAAGGAATATCTGCTGCCTCTGCTGCCAGAGCACAGAGGTCTGAGGGTTGTGAGGTGGGCCCTTCTGCTTTGAACAATACGGGGCAACGCGTATTGTTGCCAGAGCGGTTTGTGACGAGATCGCTATTTCAGTCGAGCGACTGATAGGCAACCCGTTGTCCCGCCTCGTAGGCAACTTCGCCCGGTGGAAAAATGGCCAACGCATTCGCCATTGCAAGTGCTCTTAAATCACCCGAACCGTGCCAGACAATGCATTCGATTTCGGGGCCCTCTGTCGACCAACTGAGCCAAGCGGGGTGATATACCGTGCGATTTCCAACACCCTCGAATCGGCTGCTCAGGCGAGCAGAGGGTAGAGAGGCGTTGCGATCGATCTTCTGTCCACCTAATGTTTTCAATGCCGTCCTCACAAAAAGCTGAAAACAAACAAAACTACTCACCGGATTTCCTGGGAGCCCAAATACTTTTGTCCTTTGCGCATTTTCCGCAACACCAAACCATAGGGGTTTGCCCGGCTTGATCCGTACCTTGTGGAAGACGGGTTGAACTTTGAGTTCCGCCAGCACTTGAGGAACAAGATCGCGTGTGCCTGCAGAAACACCTCCCGAAATAATGAGTACGTCTGCCGAGAGACCTTGCTCGATCGCCTGCCTTAAGTGGTCTAAGTCGTCTCGACCGATACCCAGATCCTTCACATCGAATCCAAGTTGGCGACTACACCCAATCAGCATCGGACCGTTACTATTGCGAATTTTTCCCGGACCAGGCTCAAAGCAGGGATCGATCAATTCATCACCGGTAGGCAATACTGCAAGTGTTGGCTTGGGAACAACGCGGACACCGGTACAGCCCACCTGCGAAAGAAGTCCTATCTCCACGGCACCGATGGGCGTACCTGCCGAAAGGACCAATTGCCCTCGCCGCAAAGATTTTCCTCTGGGCATTACATTTTGCCCCGGGGAAACTTGCACATCTGAAAAACGCGCAGCACCGAGTGCAAGGCCCGGTTCGTCTCGACAGTCTACTTCCTCAATCATCACCACCGCGTCAGCACCCTGCGGCATGGCAACGCCAGTCATCACGCGCACAGTCTGGCCGGTTTTCACCGCACAGGTTGGGACATTCCCCGCAGTCACTTCTGCAAGAATTTCTAATTCGACTTCTGCAATTCCCGTTTTTTCCCGAAGTGTACGCAGAGAGAAATCAGAGGCTCGGACCGCATATCCATCCACGATGGACTGATCGTTTTGTGGTACGTCCAGATCGCTGCATACATCCTCATTCAGCACACACCCCAGCGCGTCATTCAAAGGAAGACGCTCTGCCGGTTTAGCGCTCACCGAAGTGCGGATCGCATCGAGGGCTTCTTCGACTGAGATCATACGACCGGGTGCAATCGATGCCATGTGCTAAAACCCCGAACCAGTCGCCGCTATAAATTGACAGAGAGGAACTGACTGAGAATTGTTGCCCCATCGAGCGTTAAAAAGCTCTCTGGATGAAACTGCAGACCAAAAAGTGGGTACTCGCGATGTCGAATGCCCATAATTTCCCTCGTCCCTTCCGGAGTATGTGACCAAGCGGTCACTTCAAAATCTTCGCTCAACGACTCCGGCTCCACAATCAGACTGTGGTAGCGGGTCGCCGTAATGGGACTGGGCAAACCGGCAAATAGATGGCAACCGTCATGGTGTATTTCATCCGTTTTTCCGTGCATCAGCCGATCTGCTCGAACAATCTTTGCCCCGAATGCTTGGGCAATCGACTGGTGACCCAAGCAAACACCCAGCAATGGTACTTTGCCAGCCAGTTGATGTGCCGCTTCCAAAGAAATACCGGCCTCGTTCGGTGTACACGGTCCCGGGGAAATGATTACGTGGGTTGGATCAAGCGAAAGAATCTCTTCGACCGAAATCGTATCGTTACGACGTACAATCAAATCAAGCTGGGGGTCATGCTCACCGAGTCTTTGAACAAGGTTGTAGGTAAACGAATCGTAGTTGTCGATCAACAAGATCATTGGTCAGTTTAATTTTGAATGTACAAAATGTACAACGGGTGTCGCTCTGGAAACAAAAATATCCTCAGCAGCGGTTTAAAATTTTGTGTACAGCTTATTATCCCGTAGAAGAAAATTTCTGCCAGGGCGGTAATGACTGCTTTCCGGATGCTTTGTACGCGTTGCTGGATTTCCTCTCAAGAAAGTGGCTGGCCAAAATGAATGACAAGCATACGAATCGCTAGAAATGATTGCTCGTGAATGTTGCTGAAGCGGCTAGCCCAAGGTGAATACCTCAGCGTACAATGAACCGATCATTGAACGAAGCGCCTGGAAACGGAAAATATTTCTCCCATGCCTGTTACAAGCGAACCGCCCCCTGCTTTTGTGTTGCCCCCTTATAAAGAGCTCGGCAATTCGGCTCTTTCTACCCGCATCGAAACGATCCGTGAGGACTGGGGCGAACGCCTGATGATTCTGGGACACCATTATCAACAGGACGAAGTCATTGCGCATAGTGACCTTCGTGGCGATAGTTTGCGACTCAGTCAGCTAGCGGCCGAAAGCCGTGAATGTCGAGCGATTGCATTTTGCGGGGTACATTTTATGGCGGAGACGGCAGATATTCTTGCCAATCGACCTGAGAAAATCCGTGAACGCACTGGGGATCGTGTCTCTGTGATCCTGCCCGATATGGCAGCCGGGTGTTCTATGGCGGACATGGCTCAAATTGATCAAGTCGAAGCTGCCTGGGAAGAACTGTCCGAATCGATCGACACAGAAAAGCTCATCCCGGTGACCTACATCAACTCCACTGCCGCCCTCAAGGCGTTTTGCGGGCGCCACGGCGGCATCGTCTGCACGTCGAGCAATGCCGAAAAGGTACTTCGCTGGTCTTTCCAGCGTGGAGAACGCGTTTTCTTTTTCCCCGACCAACACTTAGGCAGAAACACCGCAATCTCGATGGGGATTGATGTGGAAAAAATGCCTGTCTGGGATCCACTGGCGGATGAAGGTGGGGGGAACACGCCCGCCGAGTTGCAGCGGAGTCGCGTCCTCCTTTGGAAAGGACATTGTAGTGTCCATCAAATGTTCACTGCCTCTCACGTTGCACAATTTCGTGAAAAGTTTCCCGGTATAAAAATATTAGTTCACCCGGAGTGTCCGCGAGAGGTCTTTGAAATTGCGGATGTGTCCGGTTCCACCGCAAAAATTATTGATACCGTTCGCAAAGCGCCCGCAGGAACCCAATGGGCTATCGGCACCGAACTCCATTTGGCAAATCGACTCAAACAGGAACATCCAGAACAGGAAATTCATTTCCTCTCGCCGGTGGTCTGTATGTGCGCCACAATGTACCGCATTGATTTAGCCCATCTTTGCTGGTCCCTCGAAAATTTGAACGCGGGGACACTCGTTGGGAAAATAGAAGTCGATCCCGAGATCGCCGATTGGTCGCTCGTAGCACTAGACCGCATGCTCGAGCTAAGTTGATTCACCCTCGAGTTGGGGTACGTAGGGTGTCGAGCGGTACTCGTGGTCTCTCTTCCGCTCGACCGTTGCTTTGAGAATACGATCAGCCGGTAGCGGTGCCTTGGTCTTGCCGTCTTGCCGCTGCAGCTTTGCGAGCACATCCATCCCCTCGATGATGCGTCCGAAGACCGTATATTGACCATCAAGATCACTCAGGGGTGCCATACAAAAAAAGAACTGCGATCCGCCTGTGTGTGGATCTGCAGTGCGAGCCATGCTCAAGCTTCCGCGAAAATGACGCCGATAGTCATCGCCGAGACACTCACAGTGGATCGAATAGCCCGGACCTCCGGTGCCGTCTCCGTTGGGGCAACCACCTTGCGCTACGCGATGAGGGATCACACGATGAAAATCCGAGTCATCATAAAATTTCCGATCGACCAATTCGACAAAATTGCCAACCGTTTGTGGCGCCTCGTTCTCAAAAAGTTCAACGACCACGTCACCCTGAGAAGTCGAAAGTCGAACGCGCGGTAAATCATCGGCGCGTTGCTCTGCCCCACGAATCTGTTGCTCTTCTTTCCAGGCGGCCTCCATCTCAGGCAGCGTGGTCAGTAGTTTACGGCCAATGGTCGAGAGTGGCTCTTTTTGATCAGCTTGCTCGAGATATTCGCGCGCCTGCTGCAAATGGTTGGTCATGCCAGCGGCGACGCCCGTTGCCTCCTGAACTTTGCGGTCATCGTATCCATTCGCCATAAGAAGTTGCCCGATCCGCAATGCCCGCTCAAAATCGTCGGCATCGAGCAACCCTCCAAGCCGCTCTCTGAGAAAGTTGGCGGCATGTTTTTTGTTTTCGCCTCCCTTTTTTAATTCGTCTTCTGCAGCAGTCGTAAAATTTTGTAACGACGATTTTCCATCTGCAACGGCTTCCATATATTCTTTTTGCAGGTGAGGCACATCTTCGCCTACTGCCACTGTTAAACGATCACGAATATGCTGCAAATTCTCTATCTCTGCTTTCCACACATCTAGCGTTTCTGCGTACGGGTCCGCCATTGCCTGAGCATCATCCGCCGTCAGTCTCCCAGCGATACACGCCAGAAACCCCACAAACAATCCAAAACGCAAAAAGTTCATTTCGTATATCCAATCAGGAGGATTTCACCACTGACAAAAACCATACTGCACCCGGCCCAGAAGTGGACGCGCTCAAGTGTGAAGATACTCTCATTCAACTATCGTCTAACATTTGATGCAAGCCTCTGTACAATAGAAAAAAACATTCCTCCTAGCAAAGCGAGTACGCACGGTGGCAACCCCCAACCGAAACAAAAGGCGAACTTCGGCAGCTCCCGCTGAGATACCACTCCGGATTGTGGGGGGAAAGTTTCGCGGACACAAAATTAGCTACCATGGTGACCTAGTGACGCGACCGATGAAAAATCGCGTTCGGGAGGCAATCTTCAATCTTGTAGGGCCCGCTGTCAATCAGTTGCATGCTATCGACCTTTTCGCCGGGACTGGTGCGCTCGGGCTTGAGGCTCTGAGTCGTGGCGGACAGAGTGCAACTTTTGTCGAACGCCATTTTCCGACTGCAAACGGAATTCAGAAAAATATTGATCAACTGGACGTTGGCGAGAAATCAGTTCTTGCCCGCGCAAATGTTTTTGCCTGGATGCGCGATCCGTCTCACTTTCCATGTGGACCCTGGTTGGTACTCTGCGCACCGCCCTACGATTTTTTTGTGTCGGAGTCCGAAGCAATGATGCGGCTTATCGAGCAATGCATTGAGATGGCAGAAGAAGGGAGCTTGATCGTCGTTGAATCGGATGGACGTTTGGATACGAATGAACTTCCACTGCATGCAAATTGGGATGTGCGGCAATATTCTCCGGCCACCGTCTCCATCTTCCGTAAATAAACAGGAGTGACTTGATGGACATTCACAATCTCAACCGCGTTTCTGCGTTTACAACAAAAGACGGTTCAGAAATTCGCGAACTTCTTGCCCATCGAAATTCTTGCATTCGCAATCAAAGTTTAGCCGAGGCGCAGCTTCCTGCAGGAAGTGCAACTATGCCACATTTTCACCCCAAGACCGAGGAAATTTACTACATCCTTGAAGGTCGGGGAGAGATGATCCTCGCTCAGGATAAGCAAGGAATTATTCCCGGTGATGCGATTGCGATTCCCCCGGGCGTACCGCACCAAATGATCAATCAAGGAAGTGAACCGCTTGTCTTTCTCTGTTGCTGCGCACCTGCCTACGAGGATGCGGACACGGTCATGCTCACAAAAGAAAAGATCGCTGAGTACTCCTTTCACGAAAATAGCTTCGAATCTTAGAATCTCCATAAAAACGGGACACCCCCACAAACGGGGAATCCCCACCTTGGATCGCCGCAGAAAATAACCGCATAATCGGTACAGATTTACAGCCAGGTTCGAATTCGTAAAGTTTCCGGCCTCTCGGGCTTTTCTCTGCAACTGAAACGCTCGACCGGCAAGCCGCCAAGAACCGATTTAAGCTAGAGGACCGCAGTTTCCGCGGACCGTTCACCCACGCCGGAGGGAATCGGTGATGCACGGGCAGCATGGCCTAAAATGGTCACATTTTGTTTTTCTGGCATTTGTTTTTGTCCTAGGAATATTTGTGCCTCTGTCTTGGCACCGGCAGCACGGTCGCCATCCGATCGAACCGCTTAATCCGCGACTCGAG
>CAUZBD010000064.1:0-8715 GCA_963577795.1 Planctomycetota bacterium
CAGTCAAACGTTGTCGGTTCGGGTGCCTGCATCGCGTGCCATCAGCAAGAATGTGATCAGCAACATTCTCACCATATGGCGCAGACAGGCAGCGCTATCACGGATGAAACAAAAGATCTTTTTTTTTGCACCGGGAATGCTCGCGTTACCTTACAAGGAAATTGAGGGTCTTCGCGGTACACCCGGTTCGTACCGTGTCGGAGAGGATGGAGTCTGGTTGGAGGTAAAGTCCGGCGATAATAAACAGCATACTGCGATGGCTGAAATTGCGTTCGGGTCGCGTAGCTTTACGATGCTCAGTGTAGAAGATGATCGTCGACTCAGGGAACTGCCGGTGAGTTATTCTGCCGTAAAAAAATGCTGGTTTCAAACACCCGGTCAGGTTGAAGACAGTTTTGGCACGTTAAATACCGTTCAGCACACCGAACATTGTCTGAGTTGTCATGCATCTTTTGTGAGTTGGGAAAATAATCGACTAGATGTGTCCGCTTCGCAGTTCGGCGTCAGTTGCGAAAGGTGTCACGGACCGGGTAGTGCGCACATTGAAGCAGTACATGCCGGCGACGAGGATCTAAAAATATATAATGCCGGCGAATTGTCGCCGGCAAAATTAGTTCAATTTTGCGCTCAATGCCATCGTCAACCGGGCGAACTCAATCCGCGGGATGTGATGAACGTGACCGGCGAACTAGCGCGTCACGCGGGCGCTGGTCTCATGCTCAGCAAGTGCTATACCGATTCACCAGCTGATTCCGCGATTTCTTGTCTCGACTGTCACAATCCGCACATGAATTCCAAAGAGGAAGACTTGGTCGCTCCGGATCGCTATAACGCGTCCTGCCTTCGATGTCATGAAGATCCGGCCACAGAACATCGCACGGTTGATCTGGCGATCAATGCAAATTGCATCGCCTGCCACATGGAGACGGGAGATTACGGGCATGGCTTGATGGAGTTTACGAGTCACTGGATTCGAAATCCAAGCGAAGGTACACCGCTTGGTTCAAGTCAAGAACGGGAAGTTTACGACGCGCTGGCTGACGCCTATCGTGCGTTGCTTGATGATCCCCACGTGGGTACAGAGCGGAAAGCCATTGCCGCAACATCGCTGGCAGAAGTTTTGATCATGACGCAACAACCGGTGGAGGGGATGGAGGCATTGAAGCAATCGATCCAGCTCGATCCGGGGAATCCACTTCCCTTTGAACGGAGGGCCATGCTGTATAGTATGCTCGGCAGAAAAGACGAGGCGATCTCGGATTATGGGAGGGCAATTCAGCTAGCACCGAAGAGTGGCCCGCTTTATTTGGGGCGTGCCGCTCTCTATCAGGAGGTGGGAAATTCCGCCGTAGCGATGGAAGACCTAAAACAGGCTCAGGCGTTGTTTGCAAACGATGACCCTCGACAGGAACAACTCCAAAAAATGATGGAGCAGATGGCACACTAAAGGTTATCAGCGAATCGATGCCGGAATGTTGTGTGTGGTTTTTGGCTGTCTTGTACGGAGAAAGCGAATCATTTCGCGCTGTGCGTCTGGGCTTACCCGCGTGCCATTCAGGTTGACGCGATACACCGCGGGAAGTTCCTTGATGATTTCTAGGCATTCCTCGGTGACTTGAGTGTTGTCTAGGTTGAGATGCTGTAAGTGTTTGCAACCTTCAAGGGCAGCGAGTCCTTCGTCAGTCACAGCCGTTCCCGCAAGATCGAGTTGCGTGAGATATTTTGGTAAATCTAATTTTTCAAGATCATCATTGTTCAGGCCCGTATAGGATAAATCGAGTGCGATTTTAATCCTGCCCCCAATCGTTTCGATTTGTTCGCTGAAATTTTCATTCGCTGCATAACGTTCCGTAAGAATTTTATTGACTTGCTCTGGAGAAGGACGCCCGGCTCGCGCGCTGAGCGAATCGGGTTCCCCGGAGCACCCCATCGCACTCACGACCACAAGAAGAATGAGAGAAAGAGTTGATAAATGCATCGCATCATTTTAAGGGAAAGAACAGACGGACGACCCAAATAAAGTTTTACGATCCCTATCGACAACCCACAAGATGGTTTGTGTGTACCATTTAGTCAAACAGCTTAAGGCCTGCATACCCTGGTTCAAGACAAAGCACGGCCATCACCGTACAGTAGAGGGGCCCGGCAATAGCATTGGTCCCATGGTCCGGTTCTCCAGGAAAAGACCAGCTTCCATCAGCTGCCTGAGTGGCCAATAGATGCGGTTGCAGCGTGCCAATCCAGTTGCTCCAGACCTCGCCACCCACCTGGTAGGCAAGCAGGGTCGCCGGTTTGTTGTAGTACATTTCACAAGCGGCACTTGTGTCCGGTTCATGGTTTTCAAAAAACTGCGTTATAACATCACTCGAGGCAGCGATTCCACCGTAATCGTCATAATCTTTTTTGAGCAAGTAGACATAACTCCGCGAGATCAGGCCACAGGCCGTAAGGCGACGTAAACGTAATGGAGTCATCTGTGCATTCGTGTTGCTGGTTACGTAACCGTAGGTGGTGGGCACCGTGTAGCCGACGACAGTATCTGTGATTTCATCATCACCTACCCAGTCCAGAAAACTTTTATTTTTGCTCAGGCAGAAGTCCATTTGCGGATCGTCGATGCCCGCTTTTTGGGCTGCGACCAGCGCGGCCATGGCAAAGTGGTGGTGGGAGGTATCTCCAACCCAGCCCTTGCCCGCTTTCTTCTGCCCCCAGTAAGGTTCATAGGCCCAGCCTGTTTCGCAGGCGGTAGCATTCGTGGTATAGGCGGTTGCCTTTTGTGCAGATTCTT
This sequence comes from Planctomycetota bacterium, assembly GCA_963577795.1. Classification (GTDB taxonomy): domain Bacteria; phylum Planctomycetota; class Planctomycetia; order Pirellulales; family UBA7805; genus UBA7805. The sequence goes on from CAUZBD010000064.1 coordinate 2,789, forward strand.
CAATCTTGGCCATCGTAAGATCGGGGCATCCCTCGGCACAATCACCCGCATGTGCCTCTTGGCTGAGAAGCAGCGCTTCTGCCATTGCCCAGTGCGCGATAAAATGGCCATACAACCCGTCAGCCCCCATAGAGAAACTTCCAGGAGGAACGGGCCAAGGGTCGCATCCGCCAATGCCCGGAGGAGTATTGCCTGCCTGACCCTGACTGGCGATCAGAAACTTCACTGCGTCACAGACATTTTGCTTATAGGTGCCGCTCCAGGGTGTGTTTCCATTACCGAGGTAGGCCAAAAGGGCGAGTCCTGTCGCCGCACCACGGGCGCTTACGGTGCCGCCGGAATGTGAAAGGTCAAAGCTTCCGTCTTGCCGCTGTTGGCTCGATATCCACTCGAGAGCAAGGTCGACTGCGCCGGTCGGATCGGTCGGCGGATCGCAGGGGTCCGGGCCACCGCTACTTTCCCCTTCTGCCGTGCATTCAAACTTCACGGCATCGGCAATGGCCCAATTTTTGTCCCAGGCATTCACTTTTTTCATTTGATTCAACAGCACCACCGAACCGGAGTCATTAAAGTTATAAGTCCCTAATTTATATTTAAAGTTCTTGCCGTCGTTGTCCTCGTCACTTTGGTCAATCGTTATCTGATCCTCCCCGTCCGCATGTTGAACCGTTACAGAAACATTGTCAGAGCGATCGAACCTTCCGGTCCACCAGAGGAAGACGTCATATTCACCAGGCTCTGTGATTTGGGTTGCGAAGGTCGCCTTGTGGTTGTCCCCTGTTTTGTCCGTCCAATGCATTTCAGCACCGCGGGAACCCTTTGCTTTATGATCGGTGATGTGTATCCAATTTCCTGTTAATTCCGGGTCCTCCACAAACACCTCGGTATCCGGTGAGCAACCGCTTGCTTCGCCTGGCGGCTCTCCTCCGGTCTCCTCACACGCATCCCCGGTTCCATTCGTGTCGGCGTCTTCCTGCTGAGGGTTGTAGGTGTTCGGGCAGTTGTCATCTACTGAGAGAATTCCGTCTTCGTCCGGATCGTCACTATTGCAGGCATCCCCGACCCCGTCGTCATCTTCCTGCTCGGGGTTGGGCGTATCAGGGCAGTTGTCCGTCTCGTCCGGGATGCCATCATTGTCACGATCGCCACCACCACTTCCACTGGGCGGAGCGCTGGAAATGCCGTCCGTGCAACCGTCAGTCGGGTCCGTAAAAGACGCTGACAGCTCTGTGTCATCGGTGATCAGTTCGGTGCCTTCGCCGTAATCGCGAGTCGGCAGCCAGCGATCCTTCCACACGCAGATCAATGCATCGTTATCATCCACTGGACTGAAAGACGCACTAGGATTGGCTTGATCATAGAGATCCATCGACTCGGTATGGCCATCGTAAAACACCACATTCGCCTTGCCAAAGTGGACCAGGGCACCTTGTTCTGCCCGGTCCGATGGATCTGCAGTCTCTCTAAAAGCTTTTGGTGTGGTGATCGCAGGGGCAACCTCTTGGGGATAAGTCAGGGCAACAATCTTTCCCGCATCTTTCACGCCCAGGCGGTGGACCCGTTCGTTAAAACCGTAGCTGTCACCATCGCCGCTCGCGCCTGGAGAGGACCAGATGGCATCACCGTCCTCGGAGTACGCACTGAGGTGCTTTTTAAACTGCTGGAAACCACTACCGTCTGCTTCAAGATCCAGCGCATCCGGGGGAATGTTGGCCTGCGCTTTTTTTAGCGCAAAGGAAAGTTGCCGCAAATTGTTCTGGCAAGCGGCACTACGGGCACTGGCCCGTGAGCTTTGCACGGCCGGAAGCAGCAGGGCGATCAGCACCACAATCACACCGATCACAATCAGAAGTTCAATCAGCGTGAAGCCAGAGCGGAGGCAGTTCTCTACGACTGCTGGACGCTGCTTTTTTTCTTGTCGACCAACCATGCTGGATGTTTTCTGTAAACTCATTTTGGTCCGACGAAACCCCTCTTAGGCTACCGAGTCTGTTTTGAATCGTCAATCTGGAAGGGCATGCGGCGAACCCAAGTGCGCGTGCCCGGTTTATAAAAGTTTATAAAAAAAATCGCAGCCGCCCCGGGGGACGACTGCGATTCAATTTGTAACAGGAAATACCTGTGTTTAATAATGACTAGCCGTTACGGCGTCGGATAAATCCGCACAGTCCGAGCAGGGCCACACCAAGCATCGCCAGGGTGGAAGGCTCGGGTACTGCACCTACTGCACCTACTGCACCTACTGCACCTACTGCACCTACTGCACCTACTGCACCGCCACCACCACCACCACCGCAGCGCATAACGAGCAAGAGCGGGATACATTTGTTGTAAAAAGTTCTGCGTGGCGTCTGCGTCCATGCCATCTCTTCTTTTCTGATCCATGTACCTCTAACCGGTTATATCTTTTTCAGAGGCAAAAATAGAGGGACTACAATGAACCGTCCGCTGCTATTTTAGCGATCGCGATTGTGAAGGAATTTTTGCAGTTCGAGCTGATCCTTGACCGGGATTTTCGTCTGATGGAGTTGCACTTTTCGTAGTTGTGGCATGGCCCGCAAATGTTTTAGCCCGGCGGCGGTGATCGGCGTATCGACGAGAATGAGTTCGGTGATGTTTTTCCCGCTCGTCAAATGTTCGAGGCCTTCGTCGGTGATGTAGGTCCGGGTCAGATTCACCCGCGTCAAGCTGTCGGGCAAGGTGATGGCTCGCAGATCCTCATCTTCGATTTGCGTGTCGCTCAGGTTGAGTTCCAGTGCGACTTTGCCTTCGAAGGGGGTTTTGATTCGTGCAAGCTGCTCGGCGATTTGAATATTGTCTGCCGCGCCCTGCTGCAGCAGCGCGTTGACATCGCTTGTGGCCACTTCCTGTTTGATCGGTTTCTTTGCCGCGATCTCACTCTGGCACGAGCAGGCCGAGAGCAGCAGCGGGCCGAGCAGGCCGAGAACGGACAAGCCAGAGGCTCGAAACAGGTGTCCTACGTTACTTATGCTGGTCGGTGTTGCCATATTCAGCGGCATCTCTATTCCAAAAACGATCTCTATTCCAAAACGCGGAGTCCCGCTCGCTCGGGTGTAAGTGAGAGGATCACAAAGGTCGTCCAATAGAAACGACCACCTTGTGCATTATGAGATGCATTATCACCGTAAAAATAACTTCCATCCTGGTGCCCGCCACTTGCATCCTGATGGCCCGAGAGTGCTGCAGCGAGTGGTGCATACCATGCAGCCCATGGGTTATCACCCTCCATGTGATTTAAAAGTGCAAGATGTTTCAAAGTGTAAATATCTTCTGATACAGTTGGTCTTTGCTCATTCAGTAATTCCGTTGTCGCCGCATGATTATGGCCCATTCCACCATGACTCGGCCGCTTGGAAGCAAGATTCAAATACCGCCGGCAAAGCAGGGCCGAGACATTTATCGCCAAAGTAGCGCCACCGGTTTTTCGGTAACTATATTGATTGCCGATTCCCTCTCCTGTGACTCCAATCTGGGCCTTTTTTAAGGTGTTAGCGCAAACGTTAAAAAAATTGTCCGACAAAGGAATTCCCGCCTTTGCGGCGGTTGCCATTGCAGCAACGGCAAAGGTCATATTTGAGAGATCTCCCGATTTCGCTGAGGAACCCCACTCACGGCCACCATACTCATAACTCCACCCAAAATGCGAGCAATCAAATCCCTCTCCGGTAAACCGCGCACCTTGCTGAACCGCGGATAAATGATCGTCATAATCGACCAAGCATGAATCGTGATTGTAATCACATTGACCCTCTGCTGCACGGTCACCAAGGATCAAAGCTTCAGCTAACCCCCACAGAGCTAAATTATGACCATACATATTGCTGTTGTCCCCCTGACCTTGCGATCCGAAACGGCAGGTACCGTTTAGATCGGCTTGAGTTATACCACTGAAGCCCGAGAATTGAGCAGCAACCACCTCAGGATCTCTTTCTCGCGATGCAAGCAACCAGTTGATGGCCTTGCACACGGTTTCCTGATAGGGCCCCTCCGTTACGTGACTGTGACCGGAACCGAGAAAACAGAGAAGCGCCAAGCCTGTGGCTCCCGAGTCGGATGCCGCAGTCCCTTGATTACCACAGTTGCAACCGGCGACGTTGGTCCCGTGCCGGAAACTAAAACGACCGTCGTCTTGCTGGTGGCGGGCGATCCATTCCAGGCCCCGGTCAATCTGGCCACCGGGAGTGGGATCCTCCGGAACGGCGTCACACGGATTCAGCGGCGCATAGCGGGCCTCTTCTTCCGCACATTCAAAGCGAACGGCATCGGCAATCATTATGTTTGACCAGGCCGGATTATCAGTGCCATTATTAGTAAGAACCACAGTGGCCTCACCAGCTTCAAACTCGAAGCTCTTATCAACACCGCCAATGGGATACATCCATTCGGTACCATCTTCCTGGGTCTGGTCAATTTGAAATGCCTCCGCGCCATCTTTGGAGTTGATTACGATTTCAACCTTTTTTGAGCCAAGCGGATAAATTTTCCACCAGAGGTAGACGCGATAACGGCCCGCTTCCGGCACAGTCCAGTGGAAGGTTGCAGCGGCACCTTTTTGCTTACTCTCCCAGCGAGAACCTTCTTCTTTATCCCATGTGTCGACTCTTTTTTTATATTCCCAACCGCCTCCGGATGTGATCGGATTGCCAACTTCGCCGTCGGTACCCGGCGAGCAACCGCTTGCCTCGGGTGCGGCTGGCGGTGGAGAGGGGGCCTCCTGGCATGCATCCCCGGTTCCATTCGTGTCGGCGTCTTCCTGCTGAGGGTTGTAGGTGTTCGGGCAGTTGTCATCTGCTGAGAGAATTCCGTCTTCGTCCGGATCGTCACTATTGCAGGCATCCCCGGTACCATCGTCATCCGCATCGGCCTGATCAGGATTCGGCGTATCGGGGCAGTTGTCGCTGCAATCTTGCGTTTCTCCACCGGTGCAGGGGTTACTCGGAGGACTGCTGCTTGCGGGACTACCACCCTCTTCGTCAGGATGTATGTCGTGGAAGGGGTAGGGATCCTCGCCGTTGGGTATCCCATCGCTATCAAAGTCATCGCTGCCATCGGGGACAAAATCCGGGATCCCGTCGCTGTCCGTATCGGGAATCGAGTACGACCCCCCGGCCACTCCGTCGGCACATTCGTCCGGGAGGGTGTACTGCGCATCATCCCGCGCGCTGGCCTTACTTAGTTCAATATTAATCCCCACTTCATCGCGGGTTGGCAGCCATTTTCCTCTCCATGTACAGGTCAACTGGTCGTTCTGGTCGAGTGAGCTGAAACCCTCGGCACCATACAGATCCATCGACTCGGTATGGCCATCGTAAAACACCACATTCGCCTTGCCAAAGTAGACCAAAGCACCTTGTTCTGCCCGGTCCGATGGATCTGCAGTCTCTCTAAAAGCTTTTGGTGTGGTGATCGCAGGGGCAACCTCTTGGGGATAGGTCAGGGCCACAATCTTTCCCGCATCTTTCACGCCCAGGCGGTGGACCCGTTCGTTAAAACCGTAGCTGTTGGCGTCGTTGCCTGCGCCTGGAGAGGACCAGATGGCATCGCCGTCCTCGGAGTACGTACTGAGGTGCTGTTTGAATTGATCAAAACCGGCTGCATCTTGGATGTTCAGCTTGTCGGGCGGGATATTGGCCTGTGCTTTTTTTAGCGCAAAGGAAAGTTGCCGCAAATTGTTCTGGCAAGCGGCACTACGGGCACTGGCCCGTGAACTTTGCACCGCCGGAAGCAGCAGTGCGATCAGCACCACAATCACACCGATCACAATCAGAAGTTCAATCAGCGTGAAACCAGAGCGGTTCGATGAAGAACGGGCAGACATCCAAGGTTCTCTTATTCTCTGCACCTCAAACAATGATCAAGTGCAGTAAAGCCCTGCGCACGGCCCAGTTGCGCAACTCCACTAAGCG
>CAUZBD010000065.1:0-8706 GCA_963577795.1 Planctomycetota bacterium
CAAGTTGTTTGCGCAATGTGGAGCGATATCGGAGTCGATCGGGTTCGTCAATCTTATCGCTCGCCTCGAGAGGAACATGCTGATACAGCCAGGCGAGTTGGAGAAAATAAGTATCTTGTTCGGCAGTAGATGCGTTGCGCTGTTCGTGAAGCACAGACTCAATCTTCTCCGACCATCGGCTTGTTCCCCATTGATCGGGAGTGAAAGGTACGCCGAGTTGGCGACTGGAAGAATTCGCCTCGTTACGTATATCGCTGAGAGATGTATCGAGCAGCTCGATATATTTGATTGCCTGAAGACGCTGAAGTGGATAGGTGATCATGCCATCGTAGACACACCAGAAAGCAAGCCCCAGACTGAAGAGTGAAACGAGTCCCAATCGCAGTAAATAGGGACGACTAATATTTGCCCGAATGACCTCTGCCATCATCTGCTACTCCGTATCAAATTCGCGAGTGATTATCGTTTTTAGGTAGCGCACCGTGACGGGGTCACAGTTGCCTTGATAATCCATTGTAACTGCGCGCGTGGGTAGACTTGAAGGCGGAATTATCGCTTGCGGAAGAAAGGAGGCTTCTGGGTTATGTGCGGATGCCGTTGCGGGTGTCCTCTGCCTTGATTCGGGCTCGACGGCGCTTACTGAGTAAGCGTTTTTGTTTTTTTCGAGCCCGAGCCGAATGCTGTGTCGAGACACATTCGCCGATAGATCCCATTCGATTGACCTTGGTTGTCGAACGTTGCATAAAAGTACTCCTTTTCGAATCAAGAAGGAGAGAATGCGCAAATAGCCGCCTGATCGTAAAAAGAAATATTTTGATGTGCGATAGAAGGTGTCCCGCACGCAGCGCGAGGCAGCGTTTTCCGTTGATTACGCGTCTGGCGATCTGGAAGAGGAATACCCATCGCATGTGCCGTCAAGGAAGCGGTTTTTGCGTAGATTTGACGGCACGCATTCTACCGAGAGGGTAGGGGTGGACGCAAATTTTTTTAAAATATATACGGATAGATATACGTTGAATAAACTTTTACGGTGGGCTATCCAAGAGGATTGCCGTAAATCGCTTAGGCCGCACGCTTGCGCGGAGTCGGTTGTACGGCGGGTGATTCCACGCGGGAGGAGAGTCCGGTGGTCGCCATGTACCGCTTCGCTTCTAAGCGGTCGAAGTGGCCGCCGGTCAGCCATCCAGCCATGATGCCACGACCGAGGAAGTAACCGAGACTTCCGCCCCAGAATACATCGCTGAGGAAATGGGCGCTTCCCGCGATGCGCTGAACGGCAGCCAATACAGCCAGGGTCATGAAGACATAGCGTCCGCGGGGATAGAGCCACCCCAGACCGATTGCGAAGGCGACCGCCACCGCGGTATGGGCTGAGGGGCTACTTCTTTCGGTACTTCCGACAGAAAAGAGTGGAAGTACACTCGTGAACGAATCGGTAAACTCCGCCGTAAGATCGGCAGCGTAAGGTCGTAGGCGACCGACCAGTAATTTTATGCCGTTGGCAGCAAGGCCGGCGGATACGACAGCGAGAATGACGCGAGGGATGGCCCAGCGACGCGAATGATCGACCACAAAAAGGACGATGAGAATCGCTGCGATGCCGATCCCATGTGCAAACGTTTCTGCCTTTTCAAGAATTTCGTCCAGACTGTACGGGAGGCTCCCAGTTTTAATAAAACGGGCGATTCCGAGATCGTGTGGCAAGGCAAAAAATCCACAGCACAGCAGCATCACGGTTATGAAAATCCAACGCCATCGCATTTCCTGGTAGGTTTCAGCTAGACAGTGGGCGAAGGCGATAGGTTGCAGTGGTGCGGCGCGGTGAAGCATCGCGGGAGTCTAGGGACTTTGGCCACCGGATGCAATGTAAGTCAACTGCATGCTAGCAGTACATTGAAGCCAAGGCTTTATTCAGGATTCGGAACAAAATCACCACCGCGACAACGCTTGAGGTAACGCAGGGCACGCACCTGTCCGGTCATTTCGAGCTCGCCACAGTACACCGGGTCGTGCCAGCCTTCGATATCGATGGTTCCACGATAACCCTGCTGACGCAAAATGCCGATCAATCGAGTCCAGTCGGTTTCACCGAACCCGGGGGTTCTGTGCGCGACATATGGAATTCCACTGCGGATCCCCTCACGGCGGATCACATCCCAATCCATTTGGGCATCTTTGCCATGGATGTGATAGATGCGACTGCCCCACTCCTTCAGTTGGGGGAGCGGGTCGACAAAACTTACCATTTGATGGCAAGGCTCCCATTCCAAACCGATGGCCTCACTGGGGATCGCCTCAAATAGCATTCGCCAAGCCTGAGGCGAGTGGGCAATATTCCAATCACCACGGTCCCAGTCACCGTGCATGTCACAATTTTCAAAAGCGATTTTCACCCCACGTTCAGCCGCACGGTCCGCAAGTGGCGTAAAGCAATCGCGGAAAGGTCCCAGCGATTCGGGGACAGGACAATCCGGAATCCGCCCGGTGAATCCGCCAACCACATCGCAACCAAAGGCAGGGGCCGCATCGATCACGCGCTGCCAGTCTGTCGCTGTCTGTGGGTCGGTCAGAGGATTGCCATAGAGACCCAGCGCGCTAATTACCGGTGTTCCCGCTGTCGCAGCAAGCAATTCCCTAAGCTCGCCCGCAAGCCTTTCAAGGTCGATCTCACCCACGTGGTGACCGAAGGTGAGCTGGAACGATTCAAATCCATGGGGCAGGATCTGCCGGATCGTGTCGACCGCATTCTCGGCGTGCACGAGGGTGCCAATCCGGATGTCCTGATGGTTCTCTTGCTGCATCGTAACGCCAAGTGGTGAATAGAATTTATCTGATGGCAGAATATCGGCTTCGTGGAGTCTTGACTACTGCCATTTTAACGGCGGAGGAGCAGGGGCACCCCGGGAATGGCCATCCCGGCCAGGAGTCCCATAAAGTGCGCGGTGTTGGCCACCGGACCAAACAGACCGAGTGCACAGAGGACCAGCCAGATGAGGAAGAAGACGACCAGGCTTTCAGGAACGTGCCATCCGGCTGCCCGATCAAAGCGACTTTTGATCCAAAGGAAACCAAAGAGACCATAGTTGACTCCCGAAAGGCCACCAAACATAGGGCCCGAGGCATAGAACTGCCCGAGGTTCGATACGATGGCGACAAACAGCACGAGCAGGAGTATTCCACGACTGCCCTTTTTTGATTCGATCAAAATGCCAAATTGATAGGTCCAATAAAGATTGAACAGAAGATGCATCCAGCCCATATGGAGAAAGATGGGGGTGATTAAACGCCAGACTTGGCCCGTTTTAAAGGTGTCGATCAAGCCGCCGGTAAGGGCGAGACGGAGGAAAATATCAGGATTCTTTCCAAAGTTACTCGCGACCGACACGACGACTGCCGTTAGCATCAGAAAAAAAGTAACGCGGCATCGTGAGAGGGTGGGTTGAGCCCATTGCTGCCGCACGTCGATTGATTTCTTTTTGATTTCTCGCTGACGCTGTTCTTCTTCACGGCGAATGGTCCGTGCATCGGTAGCAGCTTGAATGTAGCGGTCTGCGTCGGGCGCCGATTGGAATTCGGTAAAGAGTTCCCGTGCGCGGTCAATAGACTGCTCATCGCGTATCCAAATCGCAAACGCGTTTCCCTCTGCATCGACACGTGCTGTGATTTCAAGCGTTAGTAAATAGTCAGCAAACCGATCCGCATGGTTTGCATTGCTGATGTTTCCCACCAGTCGCATATGGTTCTCCTCGGAGAAATATCCCGGTCGTCGCTGTAAATTTTAACGACGACTGCCTGCAGGGCTAGCTGGAGCATTTTAGTTGCCACCGGCGTTGGTCGTTGAGCCTACCGCTCGAGACAACGGGAGAACAGGATGCACTACGATTAGGGGCTTATGAGGCCTTCCGAGAGCGTCACGGCCTGCTTACGCATTCGATCAAGGTGATCCATCACGTCTTCGAGTTTTTGTGAGGGTTTCCCGTCCTCGAAAAGGGTTTGCGTAATTTGATCGTGGGCCTGATTCCACTGCAGCCAAAGTTGCAACGCTTCGCGGCATGCGGTTGCGGTGTCTGGTTCCAGTGCAGCCTCATCGAGGGCCGTGCATTGGTCGGCCAGACGCTGTGCAGCCTCAAGCTTCTGAAGGGCGGCAATTTCGTCTACCGTGCGGGTCGATTTACCCGTATTAACGCGGTTTCCAGTCGTCTGTGCCATTTGGGAATCCCTCCAAATGTAAGTCGGCTTTCGAACAGTACCGGAAGAGCAGCAATGAGGTGGGTTTCACTAGGCGGGTTGGTTCAACTTTGTACTCTTAGGTAGCGGCGTCCACTGCCGCTTCCGTTCAAATCGGTATGAAGGGGGAAACTTAGGCTATTACGCCTCAAGATGTCAACATCAATTTAAAAAAAAATGAGTAACAAATAAATTTGCAGTGATAGGTAACCGGGTTATTTAGGTGAAGCCTAGGTAGTCGGTGAGGGAGAGGGGATGTCGCAATAATATCAGAACTCTTTGATGGATGTGGTAGGATTCGATCGACGTGAATCGCCTGGGAATTCAATGCTTGCACAGGATTGATTTGATAAGGACTGGCTAAATAGTTAACATGGGCCGGTATCCTCGACGCGGCTCACGGCTCCTACCGTTGTTTAATGGCAATTGTGGGCAACCGCCACGCACCTGAAGCAGTTAGCCCCCATTGCGGCTTGTCGCGGAAGGGTCGGTGGGAAGAAAATGTTCCTGGGAAAGAATTCCATGCATGACTGGTGTCGAATCTATTTTCTGGGCGTCTCTGTGGCGTTTCTCGCGTTTGTCTCTGCCAACATGCGGGCCACCGCCGGGGATCCGGGTGGTCTGGCCATTGATTGCGACGCAATGATTGATATCCATGTTCCGCAAAACCCCCAGCATGCCGATTTTGTAATGCGGGTTCAATTCTCGCAGCGGTTGGTCTGCCTCGTTCGGAGTGAGTCCGTCTACCGGGCCTTCCTATCGCGTGTGGGACTGCATAAAAAATATCGCCGCGAAGCGATTGAAGGCCTTGCCCGACTCCACCGGACAACGCGACTAGATGCATGGTTTGCGGCGATTGATCGACTGGATGCGCACGGCGTGGTGCTCGATCCCAGGCAAGGCGCACGAGGTGCGACACCGGCAGAAAATCGTTCCGTTCTTGACGCCTACGCCTACCTGCTCACGCAATGGGATAAAGAGGAGCTCCAAAGTGCACGTGACCCGCTGCACGGCTTAACACAACAGACAAAGGCTCCGCTGATCCGGTCGCTTGGTTATGCGGGTCTTCTCGAATCCGGCGTGGACCCCGCTGTGGTCTGGGAATTCGCAGTACATCGCGAGCGTGGCCTCGCCGATCTCTTGGACGCCGGAGCGTGGATTCCGCTCCCTGTCCGGGACGTGTTCTGGCGCCGGTGTGTCGAAAGCGAAGATTTCGATGCGGATGAGACAGCAGCCCTTGTTCGTTTTGCGCGGCACGTTCCTGGCAGGGATCACGAAATCTTCAATTACCTTATCGCGCAGCTCCACAAAACCACAGCGCAATCATCACAGAGAAACGACATTATCGCAGTTCTCGCATCCCGCGATGTTGCGCATTGGCCGGCAGATGCAATTCAATCGCTCGGCGAAGAACTTACGCAGTGGTATAGCGCCCTGAGCGTCAAAGATCGCAATAGTGGTGCTGCAAAAAAATTAAAACAATTGATTGAGCAAATTGCCAGACATTTACCAGATGGTGAAAAATCGGTTCTTCTTGCGCGACTTAAGGGATTGGAAGTTGCCGAGTATAAAATCATCGCCCTACGCGAGCAATTGGCTTTTGATCAAGAGGTCCTTGTGCTGCAGGCGGGCCAGCCCGTTGAGATCACTTTCAAGAATCAGGACACCATGCCGCACAACCTGGTAATGACGCGGCCCGGCGCTATGGAAAAAGTGGGCGTGGCCGCGGATCAGATGGCGCTGCTGCCCGGCGATTGGGGGAAACAGTACGTTCCAGAAACGGCCGATGTTCTGCACTATACGGGAATGATTGGAAGTGGGAAATCAGCGAAGCTTGTATTTACTGCTCCGAAGGAAGAGGGGGTTTACCCTTTACTCTGTACATTTCCCGGACACTGGTTGAAAATGTTCGCCGCGGTCGTCGTTACCGGTAATCGAGAGGCTTATCTAACAGACAATCAACCGCTGCCTTCGCGAGACGTTTTGCTGGGCATTAAGAATTACGTGCATCAGTTCGACAATTTAGCCCGACAATTGGAGGACCCTCTGCAACCGCGCTCGTTTTCGCGTGGCGAGACAGCTTTCTATTCCAGAGCGTGCGTCTCCTGTCACGCAGTAGGTGGTAAAGGCGGTCGTGTGGGACCCGAACTTAGTTCGCTAGCAGGTAAACAAAAGCAAGTGGATATTCTTCGCTCGATCATGTATCCCTCGGAGAAGATTGATCCTGTATTTGCAAAAGTTGAGGTCGAACAGCTGGAGAGTGGAAAACGTTTTACGGGTGTGCTGATTCCTCAGGATGATTCCAGCATCGTGTACGTGGTTGAAGATCCACTCGCAGAATGTGAGCCGCAGGTTTTCGATCGTGCGGATGTTGAGATCGTACCCTTGGAAATGTCGCCGATGCCGGAAGATCTGCTTCGTAGAAGTAGTCCTGATGAAGTATTGGATTTAGTGGCTTATCTTTTTTCGGGTGGCAATCCCGAACACCCGGTGTATGTGTCTGACGGGGATGAATAAACGAGCACCTAGTAAATAGGCGTGGTTTCATAATGATCATTCAAAATAAACGAAGAAGTAATTTGAGTCGGATGATTGGTGGTTTGGCCTGCGTCGCGTTGTTGACTGGATGTGACGCGAGGAAGTCACCGCAATCATCGAGTGCGATAGAAATTCAAACAGAGGCGATAACGGCAGCAACTCCTGCGGTAGGGATTGTTGACATGCAGCGGTTATCGCAAGCGCTCGGACTCGAATTGCAACTCAAACAGAAGCGACAGAAGCTCCAAATCGAGTGGGATCGAGTCAATACGGATACGCGTCGCGCGATCACGGAAAAGTTAAAAAGCCTCGGCGGTGATGCGAAGCAGTTAAGCGACTCGGGGCGTGAGCAATTGAGAAAACTTGATCTCGACCGCCGCCGTCAGCTCGAGGAGCTTGATCGAAAAAATACGGCCGCACTACAGGAAACCAATCGATGGCTTCAGCGGGTACTCATGGAAAAAACTAGAGGACCTATTGCAGAGATCGGAAAGGAGAAACGGTTTGATCTCATTCTCGTGCAACCACGTGGCGGCGTTGCCTATATGCGTCCCGGAGTGGATGTGACGGATCTAGTTCTCAAAAAGGCGGGAGGACCAGTTGGGGTCGTGGGAAAGGATGCGGCCGATAATGCAGGAAGTGTGGAATCGACGAATGCAACCTCGGACACGAAACAATAATATTAGGTCGGAGCGTCCGTGGACTGCGCGCTCGACGCCTTGACCGGAAGCTGTGCCTCGATTCTCGTCCCCTTCCCAGGGGAGGAAGCTATCTTTAGTTTTCCGCCAAATAGCCGAGCTCTTTCGCGCATACCGCGCAGTCCAAAGCGTTCGGAAGGAACCTGATCGAGATTAAATCCTTTTCCATCATCGGCGACTGAAAGTTCGATCATCTCTCCAAAGATACCGAGGTTGATTGCCACTGTTCCAGCTTCGCTATGCCGCTCTGAATTATTGAGCGCTTCCTGCACGATGCGATAAATGTTGCCCTCTAGGAGCGGATCGAGTCGCGCAGGCCCCATTTGAGTTACGAATGTAATTTTCATGGACTCCGCATAACGTTTTTCGGCAATCAGATAGCGAATCGCTTCGACAACACCTTCTTCATCGATGACGAGCGGACGCAATTCCGAAATCAGGCGGCGGGCATCTGCGATGGCGCGACCAAGAGCCTCACTGATTTCAAGAAAATGATTGTCGAGGCCTAGATCAGTGCGGCCAGTTAATTGTCCTTTGAGTGCCTCGATAAGCATCTTCGCGCCAACCACATCTTGGACGAATCCATCATGAAGGTCATGGGCGACCAGAAGACGCTCACGTTCCTGGAGATCAATCATTTTACGAAGTAGCTTCTCATCGGCCTCAAGCCGCTCGGAATATTCTCGGCTTTCGGTAACATCGACCGCTATTCCGCCGAGGAGTATCTCACCGGTCGGCCCGAGTAGGCGAAACTTATAGACGGAAAACCAGGTCGTTCTGCCGTCGAAGTTGATGAGGTGTTCTCCGACATGTAGCGGTGTTTCGCCAGCTAAAACACGCGCATCATGTTCTTGAATTATTTCAGCTGATTCTTTTTGTGTAAGATCATAATCGGTGACGGAACCATTTGTTAATTCTGATACGTCGGTTGCATGATAGGAGAAGAAAGCATGGTTGCCGTAGATATATTGCCCTGCATTGTTTTTGATAAATGAAATTGCAGGTAAGTTCTCCATAAAGGCACGGAAACGTTCTTCGCTTAATTCGAGCTTTTGTTGGGCAACTTTTTCCTTAGTGATATCGCGAAAAACACATACAGCCCCATCAAAATCGCCGGTAGGAGTAATGAAAGGCTTTGCGGTTATACATAAAAGTACATCCTCAGAAGTTTCTGGATTGCGAATATAGAGTTCTTCATTGTGTACGGATTCCCCACGTAGTGCGCGTGCCAGTGGCAGTTGAT